>DAOSWS010000029.1 GCA_035593605.1 Thermoanaerobaculia bacterium
GATTCCCTACCGTTCCAATTAAAAACAGAATCGTTTTTCAGTGGACCCTACTTTATCATCTGTTACAATAAAAATGGAAAACATTAAATCATTATTAATTATCTGTTTGTAGTTTATCTCGATAAATGAGAGCATATTCTTATATATATGTAATTTATCTTTGTTGAAAAAGTAAACCGGATTCCAATTTGTCAATCCTGTCCAAAGCAAATTCTCAGAATCATAACTCACATGGCATTGATGAAAAATACTTGGCCAATCATCATTAACATTTTTAGCTGAATCTTTATCCAAATAATTATATTGGCTATCACCAACCTTGTAATAAAGCAGATCATTGCTATGTATTGTGATTACATAACTTGAGGCCATCCATATCTGATTGAAATCTGGAGTGTATTCAGAACAGGATGGGGACGAAATAAAGATCAGAATAAAGAGAATAAAGGAAAAATATTTGTGTTCAATCATAATTATCCTTAGTTGCTTATTAAGATTATGGTATCCATGGATTAAGTTGAGGGATTTTAAATCTACATATTTCATTGTAGTGACCAATTAATTTGTCCACTTTTCTGTCTCGAAATCGTTTGACACGTCAGGGTATTTTTTCATCATTCCGTAGCGATATAGTAACAGTTCCACGGCCTTTCGTCGAGCCCTGCTTATCCATTACACGGAGGGGAAATCTGTCGGGTTACAGGATGCTCTCATTCAGGAGTAGTAAGTCGTCGGGGTCAGAACTTATATCTTTACTTTTCAGACTTTTTTCTTTGCCCTGCAAATGCATCCTGGCTCCCCTTCGGATCGGAATAAGGCTAGACTGTGGAAATAGAATGCTGAAACACCGCACTCATGACAACCGCTACCGACTCACGAATCTCACGATTATTGGATCTATGGGGACCATGGCGAACCTAATGACGGATGCAAATTACAAGGTCACAGGAATCACCTGTAACTATAAGAGTTTCCAGGTTAGGATCTTCCGGGAGTAGGCGTCCAGAAGGTGGAATGGATGACGGGTCTCGTTATCCAGCAATAATCGAAACATGGTGGCCGTGTATAATGGATTCATGCGGGCACTTATCCTTTTATTACCACTCCTTTTGGGTATTCCCCTTTTTGCTTCGGTACGCTCCAGTGCTGTGGCGGGTTCGTGGTATCCCGGTGATCCCGGAGCTCTGCGAAAGATGGTGGAAGGGTACCTGGCGGAGGCGGGGAAGGAAAAACGGAACGGAACCATTTCTGCACTGATCGTACCTCACGCCGGTTATGTCTATTCGGCCGGTGTCGCGGCCCATGCCTACTCTGAAGTGAAGGGAGGCTCCTATGACAGGGTCATTCTACTGGGTACGAGCCACTATTCGGGACACCGCGGGCTTTCCGTGGGTGATTACTCCGCGTATCAGACTCCTCTGGGGGATATTCCGGTTGACCGGGAGGCCGTGAAGAAGCTCCTGAAACACAAGGGAGTAAGCTTCATTCCCTCGGCCCACGTGCGGGAACATTCACTGGAAGCCCAGCTTCCCTTCCTCCAGGTTGTCCTCCCCAATGTGCCGATTGTGACGATCCTACCGGGACACGCGACGCCCTTGGAGGACGATCCCGAGCTGGTGGAGGCCATTCGAGAGGTTGTGGATGACCGGACCCTTGTCATCGTCTCTACCGATTTCACCCACTATGGGAGACGATTTGACTATGTCCCCTTCGATCAAGACATTGCGAGACGATTGAAGGCGCTGGACCTTGGAGCCTTTCACCTTCTTTCTTCTTCGGATCCTGCTGATTTCCAGATGTATCTCGATATTACGGAGGCGAGCATCTGCGGCCAGAGGGCTCTGAGGCTCCTGATGTCTCTCTTTCCCGGAGCGAAGTATGAACTCCTGAAGTATGCAACAAGCGGTGATCTTACCGGGGATTACTCCACCTGTGTGTCGTATGTGGCCGGTGCCGTAATCCCCGCTCCGGGATCACCATCGAAGCGCCAGGCTGCCCATCCGCTCTCAGGCTCTCTGGATGCAGGAGAAAAAGAAGTTCTGCTTCGTCTGGCCCGTGCAACCCTGGAGGCTCGCCTGCTGGGCTCCGGCAGCCTGTCGGACGCTCTGTTGGCCGTCCCTTCCACCGGGCATCTGCGGGAGATCGCGGGTGCTTTTGTGACGCTGAACAAGGACGGGAATCTTCGGGGCTGCATCGGGTATATTGAAGGGATCAAACCCCTGTACCAGGCCGTTGTGGATAACGCCATCTCCGCTTCGTCCAGAGATTACAGGTTTCATCCCGTGAAGGCTGATGAGCTCAAAGATATATCCGTTGAAGTGTCCGTGCTTTCTCCGCTGAAACCTGTGGATTCCTGGTCTGAGATTAAGTTGGGGACCCATGGAGTCATCCTGCAAAAGGGAGGACGTAGGGCCGTATTTCTCCCGCAGGTCGCCACAGAGACGGGATGGAGCCTGGAAGAGTTTCTCTCCCATCTGGCCCAGAAGGCAGGATTGCCGGGGGATGCCTGGAGGGAGGGAGCGGAGTTCGAAGTCTTTACCGCGGAGGTGTTTCATGAAGGATCTGAACCGTAGGGAAGTTCTCGTTGGCCTGGCGGGAATGCCCCTTCTCCTGGCGGCCGGAAAATCACCATCAAAAACTCCGGTTATCCGATTGTCGGAGACGCCGACAGCCGCAAACCTATCCCTGGGATTGAACGCTCTGTGCACGGGAAAGAGCTCGTTCCTTAAAGAAGAGCTGAGGCCGTCGGATATTGTGGGAATTAAGCTGAATTGCCTGGCGGGACGCAGGCTTTCCCCCCGCCCGGAGCTGGTCGATTCCCTCGTTGCCTTGCTGACGGAAGCCGGGATCAAACCCTCGAATATCTACGTTTTTGACCGCTCCGACAGGGAGCTGGTCAAAGCGGGTTTTCCTCTGTCCCCGGATGGGAAGGGACCCCGAGTTGTCGGGATTAATCAGGATTATGAAAAGGAAGTTTCGGAGTCCGGACCTGTGGGGAGCTGTTATGCCACCCTTGTAACCCGCACTGTAACCCGGCTGATCAACGTGAGCGTACTGAAGGATCACGATCTCGCCGGCGTTTCCGTGGGAATGAAAAATTTTTACGGCGTCATCCACAATCCGAACAAATATCACATGGATGCATGCTCTCCCTACGTGGCCCATGTCGTCAACCACCCCTCCATTCGCACAAAGCTTGTACTGACAGTCATCGATGCTTCGGTGGCTCAGTACCATGGGGGGCCGGCCTACAATCCCAGGTATACCTGGAAAGAGGGCGCAATCTATATGGCCCGTGATCCCGTTGCCCTCGATGCGGTGGGGTGGGATCGGATCGAGAAGGTTCGAAAAGAAAAAGGAATGGCCTCGCTGAAGGCCGAAAAACGAGAACCGGCCTACATCGCTGCAGCCCAGGCCCTTGGCCTGGGTACGGCGGATCTTTCTGCAATCGAGGTTGTTTCCCTTTAGGCTGTTTAGGGGTGGTATGCGGACGATTTCGGGGCAGGCTCGTGATACACTACCTCCCTTACCAGTGAGGAGGCCTTATGGCACGAAGATATTGCGGAACCTTACGAGAAGAGGATAACGGAACCCACGTCCTGTTGTTCGGATGGGTCCAGCGCGTCCGCGAACTGGGAGGACTTCGGTTTGTTCTCCTCCGGGACCGCGAAGGATCGGTCCAGGTTGTGGGAGATTCCTCCTTGAATCCGGCGGTTTTTTCGGCAATGGGCTCTCTGGGCGGCGAAGATGTTGTACGAATCGAGGGAGAGGTTCGGGAGAGGCCGAAGGATATGGTGAATCGTTCCATGGTCACAGGCGGTATCGAAGTTGTTGCCAGATCCCTCACCGTCCTATCAAAATCCGAAGTTCCCCCCTTTGTCATTGAGGACGAGGTCAAGGCCAGTGAAGAATTGCGTTTGACCTATCGCTATCTCGACCTTCGCCGGCCCTGGATGAACCGGAACCTCTATCTACGCCACCGGGCCGCAATGGAAATCCGGAAACATCTTTCGGACCATGGATTTATTGAGGTCGAAACCCCGATGCTGACCCGCTCCACCCCGGAGGGAGCCAGGGACTTTCTCGTTCCGAGCCGGGTCCACCGCGGCCAGTTCTATGCTCTGCCGCAATCCCCACAGCTCTTTAAACAGCTGCTGATGGTGAGCGGGCTGGATCGATATTTCCAGGTTGTAAGGTGCTTCAGGGACGAAGATCTTCGGGCCGATCGACAGCCTGAATTTACCCAGATCGATATGGAAGCCTCCTTTATCACGCCCGATGATCTGTTTACGATTATCGAGGGATTGCTTCAGAAGGTCTTTGCCCTGGTGGATGTTTCTCTTCCGGTTCCCTTTGCCCGAATCTCCTACACGGAAGCTATGGAAAAGTACGGCTCCGATCGTCCGGATATGAGAATTCCCTGGATAATTCAGGACCTTTCCACGATCTTCGAGGGTACGGAATTCCGTGTCTTTCAGTCAGTCATGGAAAATGGAGGCACAATTCGGGGACTCCACGTTCCGGGTGCTGAATTTTCCAGGAAAGATCTCGGGGAACTCGAGGAGGGAGTGAAAAAGCTCGGTCTCGGTGGATTGGCCTGGATCCGCTGGAAGGAGGATGTGGAAAGTTCCTTCCGTAAATTCATTACCGACGATCAGATTCAGGCGATGAAGAAGATGTTCCATCCCGAAATGGGAGGAGGTATGACCTTTGTCGCGGCCGGACCCGCGAAGACGGCTCTCTCTGCTCTTGGATGGCTTCGGCTCCATCTTGCCGATCGACTGAATGTGATCCCTCCGCAGTCTTTTTCTCCTGTATGGGTCGTGGACTTTCCGCTCGTGGAATGGAACGAAGAAGAGTCAAGGTTGGACCCCCTGCATCATCCTTTCACATCCCCGCACCCGGAGGATATTCCTCTCATGGATACGGAGCCACTGAAAGTCAGGGCTCTGGCCTACGACGTTGTGATCAACGGGAACGAGATTGGCGGCGGCTCGATCCGAATCCATACGAGCGATCTCCAGCAGAAGCTCTTTACGATGATTGGAATCGGCGAAGAAGAGGCGAAGGAAAAATTCGGCTTTCTCATGGATGCCTTTCGGTACGGTGCACCTCCCCACGGAGGAATAGCCCTGGGTTTCGATCGCCTGGTCATGCTCCTGGCCGGTGCCGCCTCCATCCGTGATGTCATTGCCTTTCCAAAGACCACGACGGCATCATGCCTGCTGACCCGGGCCCCTGCGGACGTGGATGAAAGACAGCTGAAGGAACTGGGAATCGATCTTACCCATCGGGAATGACGGACAGGGTGATCAGAAGCTGCGTATCCTTTCTACAACAGGGCAAAATATTGGAAGCGAGAAGAGTTTTATGAGAACCGTTGAATGCCTTCAGCTACTGGGTACGGCGGGAGCGGCAGTTGGATCGATTGTGGTTTCCTTCAAAATGAGGTTACTCAGGCACCTGAGAAGGAAAGGTGCAACGAGCCCGGAAGGAGCCATTCCTCTTGATCTGCGTGCCCCCCTTTCCCGATGGTTCCGGGATCGTCTCCTCCGGGCCGGAGTCCTGGTTTCACCGGATGAGGGGACCTTTTTCCTGAATGAGGAAGCCTACCGTATCTATCGAAACAGACGAATCCGGCTCGCTCTGAGCATCCTGGTGACCGGGGCGGCTCTCCTGGCTCTGGCACTTAAATTTTTCAATTGATGGGGTAACCTGTCCCCCCCCTTTTTTCCTTGATATTAGAACCCATCCCAGCCCCAACGTATGGAGTATGGCTTTGATTCAGAGGATAAAGGACTGGTCTTCCGTCTCGTCCGTGGAAACCTTTACGTTACAGCCGTTCATCTCCACCAGCATGTAGTCCGGCACGTTCGGGGAGGGGAAGTAGCGTTTGAAGAGGGGAAAGGACTCCAGGAAGGAAGTTTTTACGGCCGGATCCTCCACAATCCTGGCCTTTCCAGCGACTCGAATATGGACCATATCTTCAAAGGTCCATGCGGCTTCTACCCGGGGATTCGCGAGGATCTGTGAGACCTTATCGGAATTGGTATAGGTACAGAAATGGAGTTTGCCCATGTGAAAACGAAGGGCAATAGGACGCACTCGCGGCTGATCTACATCCAGGGTTGCAAGGTAGCCAAAGGAGTCATCCCGGTTGATTCGTTCAAGAAAATCCTCTCGCGTCATGGTCTGTCTCCTTCTTCCGAATGGCCGACCTGCCGAAGGATCCATGCAAAGTCAAAGGCGTCTTCCCGGAGCGCATCATACCGTCCCGATGCACCGCCATGGCCCGCATCCATGTTGGTTACGAGAAGGAGCTCGTTATGATCTGTCTTGAGGCTCCGGAGCCGGGCGACATACTTCGCAGGTTCCCAGAACATGACCTGGCTGTCAAAGAGGGACGTTTTCACGAGGATTGCCGGATAATCCTTAGCCTCGAGATTCGTATAAGGGCAGTAGGATCGAATGTATGCAAAAGCTTCCGGTTCATTCGGATTCCCCCATTCCAGGTATTCCTCCGTTGTCAGCGGAAGATCGGGATTCAGCATGGTGTTGATCACATCCACAAAGGGAACGTACGTTACAATCGATTTGAAGAGGTCGGGCCTCATGTTGGTGATTGCCCCCATGAGGAGACCGCCTGCGCTACCCCCGGTGGCCACGAGAAGATCTGGATTTGTGTAACCGGCAGATATGAGATGTTCGGCACAGGCGATAAAGTCTGTGAATGTGTTTTTTTTGTGCATCAGCTTCCCGTCTTCGTACCACAGTTTCCCCATTTCGTCTCCACCCCGAACGTGAGCCAGAGCGAAGATGACACCTCGATCGAGCAGGCTGAAATAGCGGGGCCGGAAGACGGCCGGCCGGGCAAAGCCGTAGGCGCCGTAGCCATCCAGAACCAGGGGATGAGCCTCGGGTGGATGAATATCGTTTCGGCGTATCAGAGTGATGGGGACTTCCTTCCCATCGGAAGTCTTTGCCCAGATCCGTTCCAGAGTGTAGCGGGCAGGATCATAGTGGGGTACTTCTTTTTGCTTCAGGAGGGTTTTTTCCCGGGTGCTCACCCGGTATTCGAAGGTACTTTCCGGTGTCAGAGGGGACTCATAGGAGAATCGATAGACTGGAGTATTAAAGACTTCATTCTGATCGGGATAGAGAGCGAAGGCTTCCTCTTCGAAGGTGATGCCGTGAGACTCCCCCGTGGTGAAATTCAGGATCCGGAGGTTCTGCAGGGCCCTCGATTTTTCCCGTACGACCATGAATTCCTGAAAGAGATCAAATCCTTCGATCATGACATCGGCCCGATGGGGAACCACTTCAACCCAGTGATCCATGGATGGCTGTGTGACGGGCGTCTTCACAATCCGATAATTTTCCGCCCCTCGATTGGTCTGGATGAAAAACTCTCCATTCCGGTGGTCGACAAGGTATTCATGGCCGAGTTCCCGTGGAAGGATTAATGTCCATTTCTCTCCGGGGCGATCTGCGGGTATATAGCGATATTCCGTTGTGCTTGAGGCATAAGATACAAGAAAAATATACTTTCCATCCCGGCTCCGGGTAACCCACGCCCGGAATCGGTCATCCGGTTCATCGTAGATCAGGTCGTCTTCCTCGGATTGGAGACGGTGGCTGTGCACGGTGTCGGGCCGTTTCGTTTCGTCTTCCCGCGTGTAGTAAAGGGTCCGGGAATCAGCGGCCCAGACGGCAGACTCCACATGATCGATCCGGTCCGGATAGATCTCTCCGGTTTCAAGGTTTTTCACGAAGAGGGTGTATTCCCGAAATCCCCGGGTATCCAGAGAATAGGCCAGCAGCTTCTCGTTGTCACTGACTTCAAAGAGCCCCAGTCCAAGGAACGGCTGCCCCTCTGCCAGCTCATTCAGATCGAGAAGAATCTCCTCTTTTCCGTCCGAACCATGCTTTTTCCGGCAGTAGATCGGGTATTGTTTTCCCTTTTCCGTTCGGTCGTAATAGTCATAATTCCCTTTGGGGTAAGGGACGGTCAGGTCGGTTTCCTTCATCCGGGAAACCATTTCCCGGTAAAGAGTCTCCTGAAGGTTCTCCGTTCCCTTCATTATGGTTTCGGCATAATCATTTTCATCCTTGAGATACTGAAGAACTTCGGGGTCTTCCCGATCCTGGAGCCAGCGGTAGTTGTCAACGCGGGTCTGCCCGAGGTGGGTCAGTTTTACGGGGATCTTTTTGGCGATGGGAGGGGAGGGAATTCCCTGGTTTCCCTTGCATGCGAAGGAAGAAAGAATCGACAGAACGAATAAAAATCTGAGAATAGGTTTCCAGTCGGTTCGTAGGTTCATGGCTGAATTATCTCAGAAAGACAACCGCTGCGAAAGATCTGCCCGATCTGCGAATTATCTTTTGCCGGGGGGTAATGAATTCTTAATTTACCAGGTAAGGATGAAGAAGTTTCAGACTGTCCGTGAAAATTTATGGGTCGATCCTGCCCGCAGGTAGGCGTCGAAGGGCATGGCAATATTGCGGACCAGGAGCCGTCCCAGGGGACGTACACGGATTTCCCGATCGGTCAGAGCGATGAGTCCGTCCGCTTCCAGAGGCTTCAGGTCCTCCAGTTCAGGGGCGAAGGTCGATTCAAAATCCAAACCGTAGTCGTCTTCGATTTCGTCGAACTTCAAAACGAAGTGGCACATGAGCCGCGTGATCAGGTCCCGGCGCATCACATCGTCGTCGGTCAGCTCCACACCCCTGAACACGGCAAGGCCCGTCTCTTCAATCCGCCGCTGATACGATTCAAGTTCCTTTTCGTTTTGAGCATAGGTGTTTCCCACCATGGAGATGGAGGAGACTCCAAAGGCAAAGAGGTCGGCTCCCGATTTTGTGGTATATCCCTGAAAGTTTCGATAGAGGGTCCGATCTTTCAGGGCCAGGGTGAGTTCATCCTCCGGTTTGGCGAAGTGGTCCATCCCGATAAAGACATACCCGGCGGACGTGAACTTTTCCACTACCATTTCCAGGATCCGGAGCTTTTCCATCGGGGAAGGCATGGCTTCTCCCTCAATAGCCCGCTGGTGCTTGATCATTTCGGGAAGGTAGGCGAAGTTGAAAACGGCGATCCGGTCCGGATCGATCTCAATGATCTTGTCCACCGTGGTCTCAAACTCCTCCCGGTTCTGATAAGGAAGACCGTAGATCAGGTCGACATTGATGCTCTCGAATTTCAATCCACGGCACATGGAGATCGTATGCCGTGTCAGTTCTTCGCTCTGAATGCGGTGGACAGCCTGTTGAACGCGAGGATCAAAGTCCTGGATACCCATGGATATACGGTTAAACCCGCATTCAGCCAGGGCCCGGAGATGTTCGTCAGTGCATTCCCTTGGATCGATTTCGATCCCGATCTCCGCGTCGTCCGCGAAGGTGAATCGTTCCCGGATCCCGTTCATGAGTTTGCGAATGAGATCGGGCGACAGGTAGGTGGGTGTACCGCCGCCCCAGTGCAGCTGAACCACGGGCCGTGACGGATCCAGGGTTTTCAGGACTTCATCCATTTCCCGGTGGAGCAGATCCACGTAGGGATGGGTCAGTTCTTCATGTTTTGTGTAGACGACATTACAGCCGCAGAAGTAACAGACTGACCGGCAGAAGGGAATGTGCACGTAGAGGGAGAGAGGACGGGAAGGATCGTTCTCCTGGGAGGTCAGGATTGTTTTCCTGTGAGTGTCCGAGTTGTACGCCGTCGTGAAGTTGGGAGCCGTCGGATACGAGGTGTAACGAGGACCCGGCTTGTCGTATTTCAGGATCAGGTCGAAGTTGAATTCGGGTTTCTGCCAGCGGGTTTCCATCGTTATCGGCTCTGAACGTATTTGACGAGAAATTCGACATTCTCCACCGGTGTCTTGGGAAGGACGCCATGGCCCAGGTTGAAGATGTGGGGATGTCCCTTCATTTCGCCCAAAATCCTGTCCGTCTCCTTCCGGATCGAGTCCTGGGAGGAGAAGAGAATTGCGGAATCGAGATTTCCCTGGAGGGGAAGACGGCCTTTTGTTGCCTCCAGTACCTTTGTCATGGGTTCATGCCAGCCGACGGAGACTGCCGTTGCGCCCGTTTCCGGGAAGAGTTCGGAAAGATGAGCTCCGTTCAGAAGGAAATAGACGACGGGGACGTGATCCCGGAGGCGCTCCGTGATGGACTGGACAAAGGGAAGCGCAAAATTCTTATATGCATCATAGGTGAGGCAGCCGCCCCAGGAGTCGAAGATCTGAACGACTTCCGCTCCGGCTTCCGCCTGGGCTTCGAGGAAGATCGCAACGGTGTCTGCGAAGTGTTTCATGATCTGAACGAAGGACTCCGGCTCCCTGTACATCCACTCTTTCGTTTTCAGAAAGTGTTTACTGGAGCCTCCTTCAATGGCGTACGACGCCAGGGTGAAGGGCGCTCCCGCAAACCCGAAAAGGGTGCAGGAGGGGGGAAGCTGGGCCCGCAGGGAACGGATCGTGTCCAGAACAAAGGGTAGATCCCGACCTGGATGTGGAATGGACAGAGACCGAAGTTGACTTACCGACGTCAACGGCTGGACGATGGGACCGGTACCCTCTTCGAAGCGAACGTCCAGCCCCATGGGAGGAAGGCAAATCAGGATGTCAGAGAAGAGGATCGCGGCATCCATGCCGAATTTCCGGATGGGCTGAAGGGTTACCTCCGTCGCCACTTCGGGAATTCTGCACATGTCCATGAATTCGTGATTCTTCCGAATCGCCTGATATTCATCCATATACCGCCCGGCCTGGCGCATCAGCCACACAGGCGGAGGGGAAACTGGTTCACCGTTCAATACGCGTAAAATCTTCTTCATGGCGCAATTGTACCATGTGCACTCAGGCTTTCTCTGCGTTGACCGGAAGGATAGATGCGTGCTAGGTTGCCGTGTATGAATACCATGTGCTCCATTCAACGATTGGATCTCTCTGCCTATTCCTGGGAGGATGCCCGGGGATGGGGACTGAACCTTCTGAAGGCCTCTCTGGGAACCGATCCGACCATCGGGGATCTCCATGTGGTCTCCATGGAGCCAGGTTCTGTGAGGGGAAACCATTTCCACGATGCGGGAGTTGAATGGCTCCTTATTCTGAACGGTCCGGTGGATGTAATTTGGAGCAAGCCTTCAGGAACATCGCAAAAGGAGCGGATCATAGAATTTCCTGCCCTGTACAGGATTCCCCCCGGTGTAGCCCACGCAGTGATCAATGTCTCCGCAGGTGTTGTCTTTCTGGTGGCCGTGGGGGATCAGGGGGAACGGGAAACCCGTCCCTGTACTCTGGTTGAAGGAGTGCAGACTATCTCTCAGGGCTGAAGAACCTCTTGAAAAATATCGATGTAGGTCTCAGCAACCTCTTTCCAGGAGGGTAGCGATACGGGAACTTCTTTGCCGGGGCGGACATTCATCATGTATTGGATTCCGGTGAGGATGGCGGAGGGCGAGGTGTCCACAATGTGACACTGTGGATGAGGATATTCCTGTGCCGCAGGAACGGGTGTCGATACTATGGGTGTGCCTGCGGTCAGGGCCTCAATGACAGGAAGCCCGAATCCTTCCTGCAGGGAGGGGAAGATAAACAGTCTTGCCCTCCGGTAGAGTTCCCATTTTGTCCGTTCGTCTACATATCCCAGGAAAAGGGTTCGATCACTCCCGCTGTATCTGGTTTTCCATCCCTTATCTCCCGCGATCACGAGGGGGGGAAGAGTGGGGTCGGAACTGTGGGCTTCCAGGAGAGAGTGCAGGTTTTTCCGGGGTTCCAGTGTGGATACTGTGAGAAGAAATTCTGACGGGAGGGGAGAGATGTCCGAAGGAGAGGGAAGAGGAACGGGGCGTCCGGGAGGGACGACGCCCACCCTGGGTCCCACTCCAGGGAAATAATGTCGGACGGAATCCCGGGTTGCGCGGCTTACGGCGATGATACGATCTGCACGATCAAAGGATCGATCATAGAAAGGAACCGTAGTGAGTCGGTTTTTCATGCGGTGCCATCCGGGGTGTTCGAGAGGTGTGATGTCGTGGACGATAAGGACGGAAGGAATACGGATGTTCCAGGGCAACACATTCAGGGGTGCAAGAAAGAGATCCACCTTCTCCTGATCAAGGATCCGCGGAAGAAAGCCGTGATAATAGATATTTCCCTTCAGAACCGGTCCCGTATGCCAGGTGGCCCGGATGGGAATGGGAAAGGGTGCGATTTCTCGGGGGAGAAAGATATGAAGATCGCAGAGGTGGCCAAGCTCAGTCAGGAGAAGAGCCAGATGCTGGCCGATCCCCGTCCGGGGCGGGTAGAGTGCCCGTCCGTCAACGGCAATCTTCACAGCTGCTCTCCAGCACGGAAAGAGTTTCCCTTGCCGCTTCTTCCCATTTGAATAAAGCCGCCTGCTTCCGCCCGGCCTTGCGATATTGTTCCTGAAGTGGTTTATGGGTCCATACGTCCATAATGACCTTTGCCAAAGCTTCAGGTGTGGGAGAGTCAACATAGGCACAGGCATCTCCCCCCACCTCCGTAAGGGAGGAGTTTCGTGCCGCAATCACGGGACATCCATTTGCCATGGCTTCAAGGAGTGGGAAACCGAAGCCCTCGTAATGACTGGGGAAGACAAAGAGATCGGCATTGTGGTAGAGATCGCCCAGTCTGGTGCGATTCACATAATTCAGATGGCGAATCGAGCCCGCATAGGGGTGGGCTCTCATCTTTGAGAGTGTTTCTTCGCTCTTCCAGCCAACCTTCCCGGCAATCACAAGCTTTCCCGGATACCCCTGCTGCTTTACGAGGGAAAAAGCATTCAAAAGGGAATCGAGGTTTTTCCGTGGCTCGATTGTGGACACGAAGAGCAGATAGGGACTCTGTTCCAGCGACCCGCCGGATGAACAGGGAGCGTCAAGGCCGGAAAGGACTTTTATCGTTTTTGATTCTGCACCCGGAAAATAGGAAGCGATGTCATTTCGTGTACTTTCCGATACTGCAATAATCCTGCTTGCATGGTAGATACTGGATGGCATCCTCGATTCCAGGAGATGGAGAGTCTCATTCTGGACAAATTCCGGAAAAACCTTGAAGGTCAGGTCGTGAATCGTAGGGACCATGTCGGGAGCTGCGCGTTCCATCCTTGAAGGAGGAAAGAAATTGGGGGCAAAGAGTACATCGTTTTGGTCCAGGATCTGGAAGAGAGGTTCGAATACCGCTTTGCAGATCAGGAGTATGACAGATCGGGGCAGGATCAGCCTGGATGGGATGCCGTGAGTGCGGAAGCGGACTCCCGGGAGATCAATGTCAACAAAAAGGCCGTCGCCCTCTTCTTCCATGCGGAACATGTGTCCGTAAAGATTTATGCGAACATCGGACCTTTGGGAAAGGTTGCGCAGAAGATGATAGGCGTACCAGCCGACTCCGGTCAAATTTTCGTAAAAGGGAAAGATATCCCAGGCTATGGTGAGAGGAAAAGATTCCCCCCGGCACCGTGCCTGGTGACGGCGGATCGAATCTCTCAACGTACCTGCAAGATCGCGGAAAATATGCAGGATAAATCGGGCGGTGTGATACAATCGACGAATCAATGAAGCCATATTATAGAACATTTTTCATGCTGTTCCTTCTGGCGGCGTGCGGACCCGCACCTGCTCCCACCCCGAAATCGATTGCTTCGTCCCACGTCCTATCCCCTGTGTCTGCGGACTGGCACCTCTTTACCCTCCTTACACCCCAGACACGCCGGCTCCTTTCAATTGTGATCGGAGATCGTGAAATCCCTTCCATTCCTCACTCCATTCACCTGGCGGGAAGGAAGCAGCATCTGCGGTTCATTGAGGCGCAGGGCGGAGTACTAACTTCGATGGCGGCATTTCTTCCCAATCCAGCCGGATGGGTGACGTGTAAGGAGAGTACCGCACCTCTGGCTAGGATTCGAACGGATGTCACTGCGGAAACCATCCAACTACCCCTTATTGGAAACGACATTCCTTTCCAGGAACCTGCTGATATGATCGCCTGGCTGGGTGATGGTTCGAACAACTGGAAAGGCCTTATCACCATCCGCAATAGAGGGCTTTTCTGGGAATTCCTGGGGGTCATGAATGCTGAATCCGGTGAAAATGCGGTTCATCACCCGGATGCCTCCCTTGTCTTTGTTGCACTTCCTGGTTCGGCCCTGGCCAACTGGCTGGGTTCGGGGGGGCGCAGGATTGACCTTGCTGTCTCTGAAGAAACCGCGATTCTAAAGGTCGGTTCTCATTCAGTTTCGGTAGGTGATGGCACGATTGTGTCGACCGGATCTCCCTCCTTCAGTCTCTTCGGTCATTACGATCGATCCAATCTGCGTCTTCCCGGAACACTTTCCCTGCCCGCTGCCGTTCACAGGGGACTTCGGGGGTTTGATTCTTTTGACATTCTGTGTGAAAATAGGGGGCCCCTGGAGGTTTGCAGGGGTAGGTTTGTATTAAAGGAGTTGTAAGATGTCCCAGTGGCGCGTCAACCTCTTGGACATCCCTTCCGAAGGTCTGCCTTTGGACGGGAAGATTGTCTTTGGGGAAGACCTAATCCATCCCGATCAGGAACTGACCATTCCGGAAGCCATGATGCGGGGTATCGTGAGAAAGATTTCCGGGGGATTTACCCTGCAGGGAAATCTTTCTTTTACCCTGGAGCTTCCCTGTTCCCGATGCCTGGAAAGTTATCCGCTGGCTCTATCGATTCCTTTTAATTATCGTCTGACCCGGGAACGGGATGACGATCCCGGCACCTGCACGTACGAGGATGACGCCGTCGTCCTGGACGAGATTATGGCGGAACTGGTTTTACTGAATGTTCCCATGAAGCCGCTCTGTTCCGAATCCTGCAAGGGGCTCTGCCCCAATTGCGGGATTAACCTGAATACAGGGTCCTGTTCATGCCAGCCGCCGACCGATCCACGCTGGGGCGCGCTGAAGAACCTAACATAAGAAGGAGAAGAAGATGCCAAATCCAAGACACAGGCATTCCAGAACAAGAGGAAGAAAACGTCAGGCCCACGATGCCCTTAAGGCCGTTCCGAGGACAGAATGTCCCCACTGCCATGAGCAGAAACTTCCTCACCACGTTTGTCCCCACTGTGGCCATTATCGAGGCCGGCAGGTGATGGAAGGCCAGGATACCATTTGAGAATCGCTGTAGATGCAATGGGGGGTGATTACGCCCCCCGGAATATCGTTGCCGGTGCCCTTGAAGCCGCCGAGCTGGGTATTCCCATAACTCTGGTTGGGAGGGAGGATGCCATCCTTTACCATCTCCCACCCTCTTCTCAGTGGCCTGCAGGACTACAGGTTGTCCATGCCCGGGATGTCGTGGGAATGGATGATCCTCCGACCTCGCCGCTGAAGAATAAAAAAGACAGCTCGGTGCGGGTCGCTGCGAACCTCGTCCGCAACGGTGAAGCCATGGCGCTTGTTACTGCTGGAAATACCGGGGCGGCCATGGTATGCGGGAAACTGGTGATCGGTGTCCTGCGAGGAGTAGACCGTCCTGCCCTCGCCACGATTCTTCCCAGCCTCCATGGACACGTCGTGGTCACGGATGTGGGAGCAAATGTCGAATGTAAGCCCCGAAACCTTCTGCAATTTGCCATTATGGGAAGTCTGTACACGGAGTCGATCCTGGGGATCCGTTCTCCCCGCATTGGACTTCTATCCAATGGGGAAGAAGAGACGAAAGGAACCGAACTGGTTCTTGAGGCTGCCCAGCTCATCAAGAAGACAAACCTCAACTTTATCGGAAACGTGGAGGGCAGGGATGTTTTTCTGGGGAAGGTCGACCTCGTGGTTACCGACGGATTTACGGGAAATATCATCCTGAAGGCGGCGGAAGGTCTTGGGGAAATGGTCGGAACCATGTTGAAGGAGTCGATCAAGGAAAGCCTTCCTGCCAGTTTCGGATATCTTTTGTCCAAGGGAGCCTTTAAAAAGTTTCAAAAGAGAGTGGATTATTCAGAATACGGGGGTGCGCCCCTTCTCGGAACGAATGGTGTCGCGATTATCTGCCACGGAAGATCTACCCCCAAAGCCATTCGAAACGCGATTCGAGTGGCCTTTGAGTATATTGACACGGGTTTGCATGACAAAATCGAGGTGAGTATGAAGGAATTCAGCCTCCTTGAAAAATTCCATATTCCCAAAGGATGGACCCATGAGCCGTAGAGCACGTATTGTAGAAACAGGCCATTGCCTGCCCGAAAAAGTCGTGACTAATTTTGACCTGGAGAAGATCGTCGATACCTCCGACGAGTGGATTACAACACGAAGCGGTATTCGAAGTCGTCACATTGCCCGGAAAGATGAACCCCTTTCTGATCTGGCCGTAACCGCTGCACGACAGGCCCTCGAAACAAGCGGTATTCCCCTGGATAAGCTCGATCTGATCATCCTGGCTACAGTAACCCAGGAACAGCTTTTCCCTGCGACCGCGTGCATGATTCAGCATAAGCTCGGTGTGAAGAATGCGGCCGCGATGGATATACAGGCCGGGTGTACCGGTTTTATTTATGCTCTTTCCATTGCGGATCAATTCATTCGATCGGGAAAGTATGACAACGCCCTCGTCATCGGTGGAGAGGTGTTATCCAGGTATGTGAACTGGAAAGATCGAAATACCTGCGTTCTCTTTGCCGACGGAGCGGGAGCGGTTGTGCTCCGGGCCGAAGAGGGGGAACGGGGTGTCCTGGAAACAGGTCTCTATGCCGATGGCAGTATGTATGACCTTCTTTCCATGCCGGGTGGAGGAAGTAATGCTCCCGCGAACAGGAAGGAAGAATTTGATCCCGATCTCTTCCATATCCATATGAAGGGGAACGAAACCTTCAAAATTGCAGTTCGGAGCCTGACCGACGTGAGCTTTGAAGTATTGAGCCGTCACGGACTGAACCCGACCGAAGTGGACTGGCTCTTTTTTCACCAGGCCAATGTCCGGATTATCCAGGCTGTCGCCGACCGTCTGGGAATTGATAACAGCAAGGCCTATATCAATATCGACCATGTAGGGAATACATCCGCCGGGTCGATCCCCATCGCTCTGGACGAGGCCAATAAAAAGGGTCTGATAAAACCTGGGGAGCTCATGCTTATGTCAGCGTTTGGAGCAGGCCTTACGTGGGGAGCCGCTCTGGTGAGGTGGTAGGATGAAAACCGCCCTGCTCTTCCCCGGTCAGGGAGCACAATTTACCGGGATGGGTTCCGACCTCTTTGCGGCCGACCCGAAATCCTCTGAATTACTGGAAATTGCCGATCGGACTCTTCATTTTCATCTTTCCGAATTGATCCGTAACGGACCGGAGGAGGAGCTTCAAAAAACAGCCAATACACAGCCCGGCATTCTTACGGTTTCTTCAGCTTTTGCTTCCTATCTCAAGCGCCATGGGTTAATGGCGGACATGGTGGCAGGGCACAGTCTCGGTGAATATTCAGCACTTGTTTATGCCGGGGCGATTACCTTTGAAGATGCTGTGAGAATGGTTCATCTTCGGGGAAAGTACATGCAGGAGGCTGTTCCCGAGAGGGAAGGCGCGATGGCGGCAATTCTGGGACTTACCAGCGATCAGGTTGTCACGATCTGCTCCAGAGCATCTGAAGCGGGCGTTGTCTGTGCTGCAAATTTCAATGCTCCAGAACAGACGGTAATCAGTGGATCGGCATCTGGAGTGGAGGCTGCAATCCAACTTGCCAGGGAAGAAGGAGCCAAGCGGGCCGTACCTTTAAAAGTTTCTGCTCCCTTTCATTCTCCGCTGATGGAGCTGGCCCGGGTTCGAATGACAGCGGTGTTGAATAACGTTTCTTTTTCGCGGCTCCGGATGCCCCTGGTGAACAACATCGACGCGATGCCCATTCAGGAGGGAGAGGCTGCCCGTGATGGACTCATCCGCCAGGTTGACGGTCCGGTCCGATGGGTTGAAACGATTCGCACAATGGCAAATGCGGGGGTGACGCGATATATAGAAGTTGCACCTGGAAAGGTCTTATCCGGTCTTGTCAAGCGTATTCAATCGGACGCGGAAGTGGTTTCTCTATCCACCTACGATGAAATGACACAATTCTTGGGAGGTACGTCATGAATATTGACCTGAAGGGAAAAAGAGCCCTGGTGACGGGCGGAGCTCGCGGGATTGGGGCCGCCATCGCAACCCAGCTTGCTGACTGTGGTGCAGACCTTCTTCTCCTCGATATTGAAGCCAGTGCCCTTGCTCAGAAGGTTGAGGAGTTAAGGCAGACAGGAGTGAAGGTATCGGGAATCCAGGCGGATATTACAAATTCCGAGCAGACGATCGAGCTCGTTCAATCAGATTATAAAGCCAACGGTGATTGTCTGATCCTGGTTCACAATGCAGGTCTGACAAGAGACAATCTTCTCATGCGGATGGGGGCCGATCAGTGGGATCTGGTGATGAAGGTTAATCTTTACCCTCTGCACTATCTGACGCAGGAGTGTCTCAGGCCGATGATGAAGGCCCGATGGGGAAGGGTGATCGCAATCAGTTCGGTTACGGGTCTTATGGGAAATCCGGGACAGTGTAACTATGCCGCCACAAAGGCCGGAGTGATCGGATTCATAAAATCTCTGGCCAGAGAGGTCGGTTCCAGAAATATTACCGCCAATGCGGTCGCGCCCGGTTTTATACGCACGCCCATGACGGAAAATCTCGAAGGGGATCAGATTGATCGTCTCAAGGATGCAATTTCACTCAAACGTCTCGGGGAACCCGAGGATATTGCCAGTGCTGTGACCTTTCTTGCCAGCCCGCTGGCGGACTATATCACCGGAACGGTTCTTAATGTCTCCGGTGGTCTTTACATGTAACCGGAAAGGCAGTACAATCCAAACGCTCGGGGCGTAGCGCAGCCTGGTAGCGCACACGGTTCGGGACCGTGTGGTCGGAGGTTCAAATCCTCTCGCCCCGACCATTATCTCCATTAAACAACGTGCACTAACCGCTAATGTGGCTGGAAGGCTCCATTCCGGGATTTGGCGCACCTCCCACACCCCGCCCTGCGGAGCAAATCCTCTCGCCCCGACCATTATCTCCATTAAACAACGTGCACTAACCGCTAATGTGGCTGGAAGGCTCCATTCCGGGATTTGGCGCACCTCCCACACCCCGCCCTGCGGAGCAAATCCTCTCGCCCCGACCATTATCTCCATTAAACAACGTGCACTAACCGCTAATGTGGCTGGAAGGCTCCATTCCGGGATTTGGCGCACCTCCCACACCCCGCCCTGCGGAGCAAATCCTCTCGCCCCGACCATTATCTCCATTAAACAACGTGCACTAACCGCTAATGTGGCTGGAAGGCTCCATTCCGGGATTTGGCGCACCTCCCACACCCCGCCCTGCGGAGCAAATCCTCTCGCCCCGACCATTATCTCCATTAAACAACGTGCACTAACCGCTAATGTGGCTGGAAGGCTCCATTCCGGGATTTGGCGCACCTCCCACACCCCGCCCTGCGGAGCAAATCCTCTCGCCCCGACCATTATCTCCATTAAACAACGTGCACTAACCGCTAATGTGGCTGGAAGGCTCCATTCCGGGATTTGGCGCACCTCCCACACCCCGCCCTGCGGAGCAAATCCTCTCGCCCGATTCTTCCCCCAACTCCACGGTGGACACAGGCTGCAAGGTTGGACGGTACCGCAGTGATTCAGATCCCCGGGAGGCACGTGTGCGTGTATACTAGTCCCATGCCCTTCCTTGTCTATACCGAAAATGAGGAATGGAAAGTCTGGTCGATCCCCGAAGGACAAACCAGCCTGGGACGAGACGATTCGGCAGATCTGATTCTCAGGTCCAATCACGTATCAAGGAACCATTGTGCTCTTTCCTTTGATAAGGATGGTCCCTGCATTGAGGATCTCGGCAGCAAGAATGGAACGATCGTCAACGATCAGAAGATCGATTCGGTTTACAGATTGAGAGATGGGGATGTGCTCAGGCTCGGGGACGTCATTTTAGTCTACATGGATGAGATCTCTGATCGCTTTTCCATCAGGATCGGACAGTGGAAGCTGGACCGCGACACGATGGAGCTTTCCCTGGAGAAAAAAGGTCCCCTTGGAAAATATTCAGAACTTCTGGAAAGTGTGCGAAAGAATTTTCCCGGAGATTACCAGGCTGTGCTGCACAGTGTAAATCAGCTGTTTCACTTTGAAGGGTCGGCATTCCTGAGAATTGAGGAAGGAACCGTTACCGTGGAGGGACTTGTCGCGGGAACGGGAGGCCTTCCTCTTTCCAGAGCCTATATTCGCGATCATCTGCGTCTGCAACGACCCGTACTTTCCTGCAGGATGGATTGGGAGGAAGGATCTACACTTTCTGAATCCTATGCTCAGGGGCTCTTACTTCTGCCCCTTCCGGGTGGATATGCATTCTATGGGGTCAGTAGAGAGGTGTTGACGATTTCTC
Organism: Thermoanaerobaculia bacterium; assembly: GCA_035593605.1. Classification (NCBI taxonomy): domain Bacteria; kingdom Pseudomonadati; phylum Acidobacteriota; class Thermoanaerobaculia; species Thermoanaerobaculia bacterium. Next base: position 20,440 of record DAOSWS010000029.1, read on the forward strand.
CGGAGGAGTGTGGGCTTATTGCCGAAATCCTGGGGCTCTGCATCCGAAGCAAGATCTGGGGTGAGGAAGTGACCCGGCTCCGAAGGGAGACAGAACTTGTGAACCGGCAGGAGTCGAACAGAGAATTCGCATTTATCGGGTCGGCTCCATCTATGGTTGAAGTCCTTAAAACCATGAGATCCGCTCTTGAGTCCGATGCTACGATTCTGATCACGGGAGAATCAGGAACGGGAAAGGGACTCCTTGCCCGCATGATCCATTCACTCTCCCCCCGCCGGGATTTTGGATTTGTTGCAATCAATTGCAGTGCCATTCCGGATACGCTCTTCGAGGCGGAAATGTTTGGGACCGTCAAGGGTGCAGCTACAGATGTTCGGGAGCGTGAAGGATATTTCATTCTGGCAGATCGGGGGACACTCTTTCTGGATGAGATATCCAACCTATCTCCGGCCGGACAGGCCAAACTCCTCAAAGCTATAGAAGAAAAGTGGATTCTTCCCGTGGGGGCGACAATACCAAGAAAAATTGATACCAGAATTCTTGTGGCTTCCAACGCGAATCTAAAACAGCTGGTTGATGAAAAGAAGTTCAGAAACGATCTTTATTACCGCCTCAATATCCTGGAACTGGCCATTCCTCCCCTTCGAGAACGTCGAGAGGATATCCTGTTGCTCGCCGACTACTTTCTCAAAGACCTGGCCCGCCAGTACCGTCAGGCACCGCCGCGTCTGGATGTGCAGGCGGCACGAATTCTTGAGTCGTATCCCTGGCCCGGGAATGTCCGTGAGTTGCGCAATATTATGGAACGGCTGGTTCTTCTCTTCCCCGATCATGCAGTACAGGAAAAGGATCTCTCCCCCCTTCTCAAGCCAGTTGGCAACAAGGGGGATGTATTTGCCTTTTCGGAATCGATGTCATGGAAAGAATTCAAACACCGGTTGACAGGTATCTATCTCGAAAAAATTCTGGCACAGAATGACGGAAACATTCGTTGTGCCGCCAAAGCCGCAGGAATGACCTACCGCAACTTTCTCTACCTGTTGGACAAACAGAAGAAACCGTACCCGGAGGAAATGTAGGATTCTCCCTTACCCTGTCCCCATCGTTGTTATGCTGACCCCGGGACCGAAATCTGCTATCCTTATCGGGTATCAGGAAAAAACAAGGAGGAACATAACATGGAAATTTCGAAGATCGCCGTAATGGGAACAGGTACCATGGGGCGGGGGATTGTCCAGGTGGCCGCCGCCGCCGGTTACACTGTCTTTGCTGTGGATGTGGCGCAGGATATTCTTGCGAAATCACAGCAGAGAATCGAAGCGGGTATTGCCAAGTGGGTTGAAAAAGGGAAAATTACAGAGGATGCAGGCAAAGCCATGGCTTCCGCCATTACCTATACGACCGACCTTCACCAGATTTCCGACGTTGACCTGGTTGTTGAAGCGATTGTGGAACAAGTCGAGATCAAGGTCGAGCTCTTCTCAACCCTGGATACGATCTGCAAGCCGGAAACGATCCTGGCATCCAACACGTCCTCCATCTCCATTACTCAGCTGGCTGCGGCGACCCATCGTCCCGGGCAGGTGATCGGGATGCATTTTATGAATCCCGTCCCTCTGATGAAGCTCGTCGAGATCATACGGGGTCTGGAAACTTCAGATGATACCTATAGGATCGTCCAGTCAGCTTCAGAAAAGATGGGCAAGACACCGGTAGAAGTGAATGATTCCGCCGGATTTGTTTCGAACAGGGTTTTAATGCCCATGATTAATGAGGCCATCTTCTGCCTGTATGAGGGAGTGGGGACGGCCGAGGCCATCGATACGGTCATGAAACTTGGCATGAATCATCCCATGGGTCCTCTGGCCCTGGCGGATCTGATCGGACTTGACGTTTGTCTGGATATTCTTCATGTCCTCTATGAAGAGTTCAAAGACCCGAAGTATCGTCCATGCCCTCTTCTGGTGAAGATGGTACGGGCGGGAAAACTGGGGAAAAAGACCGGACAGGGATTCTATTCCTACGGAGGCTAATATGTACTGCCAGGTGTGCGGAGCGCGCAACGGGGATGATGCGGAATATTGTCACCGTTGCCGTTCCCTCCTCCTGATCCTTTCGGGTCCGGATCAGGGAGACGATTTCTTTGGGAGCGTCCCGATTGAAGAACATCTCCTTGAGCGGATCTCCGCTCTGGAGGATAAAGTTCTGAGAATGGAAGAAGCACTTTATGCCATGCTCCAGAGTCTCCGGTCTCAGGATCAGAGCCTGCTGGCAGGCCAGGCGGGTCTGCAGGCTATCCGGGACATCCTGGAAGAAAAGGGTGTGCTTGAAGGAGATAGTTTCCTTAAAGTATGGGAAGACCGATTGAACACGCAGGTTCTTTCCAGAGAGCGGGCAGAAAAGGTCGAAGATCGGCTGGAGCAGATTAAAACGGCTTTCGGCGGTCAGAGTGAAGATGAATTTGTACAGTACCTTCTTGACGCTGTGAAAGCATTTGATGCGTCTGATGATCTTCGCGGATTTAAACATCTCGGAGCAGCCAGTAAGCTGGATCGAAAAAATGTAGAACTGCTTTCCCTGATTGGTGAACTGCATACGCTTTCTGGAAACTACCGGGAAGCTCGCGTTTACCTTGAACGAGCCAGGAAACTGGATCCGCGCAACTTTCAGGTGAATTTCAACCTGGCGCTGGGCAGATTTTACGATGGAGATCTGGCCGGCGCTCAGTCCAATCTCGAGATATGTCTACAGAACAACCTGAACCCTTTCCTTGTTCATTTTACCCTCGGGATGCTCCATTTTCATGAAGGAAATTATCCGGAAGCAGAGATTTACCTGTCCATAGCCTATGAGGCAAGGCGGCACCCCCAGGTATCGATGATGCTCGGAACAGTACTCTATGAACTGGGTAAGGCAAGGGATGCAATTCGAGTGTTAAAAGATACGGTAGAAGAGGATCCGGGAAATGAAGAGGCGCGATTTTTGCTGGGTCTTTGCTACCTTGACCGGAACTGGACACAAAAAGCCGCACAGGAATTTCGACGAGCCCTGAAGGCGAATCCCGGCCGGATGGAGATCCAGCAGGCCCTTTTAATGAGCAGAGTCTGGAAGGAACTGGCCGGAATCCCTGAAACCACTCAAGCTGGGCGTCTTTGCCATCAGGCAGATGAATTGTTGGCCAGCGGCAAGGTAAAACAAGCCTTGCGACTTTTCCGTAAGGCCATAGAAAGTGATCCGGAAAATCACTCCATTGCCGTGGGTTATGTCGTAGCGGCACTGCAGGCGCGCCAATACCCTCTTGTTTTAAGCCTGTGCCAGAGACTTCTGCGGATGGATCTGCCTGAAGTGCTGTCGGCTCCCCTCTATGCTGCTCTTCTATACGCGCTGCGTGGATTGGAACGTCATCATGACGGTGTCCGTTTTGCCCGGGAGATGGAACGTCACACCCATGTTCCCTATGCCAGAACCATTGCCAATATGGAGCTGGCCTATCATCTGGCACAACTGGGACGGGAACTGGATGAGGCATACTTGCGGGCTCGCGAAGCTCTCAAAGGGGCACCTGATGAGCTGGTGGGGGAGTGTTATGATACGCTGGGCTGGGTTTCCTTCAAAATGGGGAAGCTGGAAGAAGCCCATAAAAATCTCAAACGTTCCGTGAAAGTTCAGGCCAATCCGCACAATCTTCTTCATCTCGGTATGGTTTGCCTCCAGATGGGAAGACGGGATGAAGCGAGACAATCTTTCCAGAACGCAAGAAAGAGTAAGGACCGTGCAACCGATGTTCACCGTGTCCTGTGGGATCATCTTAAGAATGGTTTGAGGAGAAAAGAACGATGAAATATTCCCGGTTTTTTATTCCCACATTGCGGGAAGCGCCGGCTGAAGCTGAGGTTGTATCCCATGGATTGATGCTCAGAGCCGGAATGATCCAGAAAGTGGCTGCCGGTATCTATGATTACCTTCCCCTCGGTCTGCGAAGCATAAAGAAACTGGAAGCTATCATCAGAGAGGAAATGAATGGAATTGGGGGAGCCGAACTTCTCATGCCCGCCATTTCCCCCTCTGAATTATGGGTTGAAAGTGGACGATGGTTTCAGTACGGGAAGGAATTGCTTCGGATGCAGGATCGCCACGACCGTGAATTCTGTTTCGGACCCACCCATGAAGAGGTGATCACGGATATCGTAAGAAAACATGTCCGGTCCTATCGTCAGCTTCCCATCACGTTATACCAGATTCAAACCAAATTCCGGGATGAAATTCGACCCCGGTTTGGTCTGATGCGCGGTCGTGAATTCATAATGAAAGATGCCTATTCCTTCCATGCAACCCGCGAATCCCTGGACGAGACCTATCAGGATATGCATCGGGCCTATTGTCGAATCTTTGAACGGTGTCGCCTGGACTACACGCGGGTGGAAGCTGATACAGGTTCCATTGGCGGAAGCGAATCGCATGAGTTTATGGTTCTGGCTGGAACAGGGGAGGATGTAGTATTCCATTGCCCCTCCTGTGGCTATGGCGCGAACGCGGAAAAGGCGGAGACTGCCGGAATCGGTGTTCCCCTTGCACCACACAGTAAAAACCAGGCCGTTCAGGAGGTACCGACACCGGGTGTCCACACCGTGGAAGAAGTTGCGGCCTTTCTGAATGTACCGTTAACCGAAATCATCAAGACGCTGATACTGGAGACGGACAGGGAATTTGTGGCAGTGCTCATCCGGGGAGATCGGGAAGTGAACGAAATCAAGGTCAAAAACTACCTTGGATGCAGCCACATTCAGATGGCCGGACCCGATAAGATCGAAAAGCTTACCGGGGGACCGGTTGGGTTTTCCGGTCCCGTTGGTTTGAAGGGGGTAAGGATTCTGGCTGATCTGAGCCTTGAGGGTATGAAAGATGGTGTTTCGGGAGGGAATCGATTGGATACTCACCTTCTCCATGTCGACCTGGAACGGGATGTTTCAATCGAGGACTGGGCCGATTTTCGCATGGCGGCAGAAGGAGATCCCTGTCCACGATGCGGGGCTTCCCTGACGATGTTCCGGGGAATTGAAGTCGGTCATATCTTCAAGCTGGGCACCAAATACTCAGAACCCATGAAGTGCCTGTTTCTTGATGAGGCTCAGCAGGAACAATCCATGATTATGGGGTGTTACGGCTTAGGGGTAGGAAGAACCGTTGCCGCCGCCATCGAACAGAGCCACGATGAAAAGGGCATTGTGTGGCCCATTCCTCTGGCTCCCTTTGTGACGACCGTCCTGCCGCTGAACCCGAATGATTCCAGTGTGGCAGATCGAGCTGAGAAATATTACCAGGACCTTCAGGCCAGGGGCATGGATGCGCTCCATGACGATCGAAATGAGCGGGCAGGGATAAAATTTCATGACGCTGAACTGATGGGCATTCCCTTTCAGCTGATTGTAGGTTCCAGAGGGCTGGAGCGGGAAACTGTCGAAATTGGCATCCGAAAAACAGGGGAGAAAATTGAGGTTCATCAAAATGATGCAATTCAGAAAATTTCGGAACTTATCGAAGATTAGTTTCATCATTTGCGTACTTTTTTTTCTGGGAGCCTGCGCGTCGACGGATGTTGCGGAGTCGCTGGAGATTGCGGTCTCCTATGGGTCAGGTATGGCCCAGCAAAAAGTCTTGCTTTCCGGCCTGAGGATTCATACGGAAACCTTCACCCTGGATCTTGAGGAAAACCAGACCCTTGTGAACAGGTGGGATGGAAAGGTGTCCAGGGAGGCTTACCAGGCTCTTCTGACGCTTGTGACGTCAGATTCCTTTCCGACCGGGGAACACTATCTTGTGGATGCCCAACAGGGTGTGAAGAGCCACTGGATGGTTCGAATCGATAAGGATGGAACTCAAATTGGAACGTTTTTAATTTCAGGATTGTGTCCCGGTCAGGTCCATCAGGTGCTTCGAATTATCGAAAACCAGCTCCCGCCTTCGTACCGGTTTCCGCTTCCCATGAAAAAACCAGGATTATGATTCGGCGATCTGTTTTTTTCGGGTAACAAAAACCCGTTTATCTCCCTTTCGAACGGTAATTCTGGATCCATCTAAAAACTCCAGAAAAGGAATAACGTATTTCCGCGACAATCCCAGGACATTTTTCACATCGGCGACGCTGAATTCAGTCCACCCCTGATCCGTTAACCGCTGAACCAGGGAGTCAATGATTTCCCTGTGCAGGCAAAGGCCGCCTCCCAGACGAACGACGGATCCCTGTTTGACACCCAGAGAGAGAAGAGTTGTGCATTCTTTCTCCGATAATTTCAGAGTGGCGGGCAGGGTTGCCTGTTCCACGAATGTTCCCTGGGATTTCAGGTACTCCAGAAGCCGTTCAAGCTCGTCTGCACCTTCCCTGCAGGAAGTGGATGAAGGTTCAGGGTAGACTGCACCTCTCTCTACGGTGAAACCGGCCGCCTGGGCCAGGTACGTAATCAAGTCGTCATTGGTAAGGTGAAGACGAGTTCGGAGTTCAGAGATGGGGATCCCTTCCACCAGCGGGTTTGCTTTCCTGACCCGGTCAAGAGTATGGATCAACTTCGATTGAAGTGCCATAAGAGTATCCCCGTGATAATTTCGGCTTCCGATGGAAACCTCTGACGCGGGGGAGGGGTCGCGATCGTAGCTTTGATTCGCGAATCCCGAAATGTAGGGCCAATCATTTTGTGCAATGCCCCTGGGGCCGGCAACGGTAAGCCAGAGATCTCTCCATCCCCTGACATCCCCCTGTGGAAGGGATGCGATCGTTTCCATTGTATGTCGTCGGGGATGAAGCTTGGGGAGAGTCGTATCCAGAATGGTCCCGCCTCCGAGAAGAGTTTGTGGGGAATACTTCCGGATCACAATATGGTCTCCTCTCAGGGCAGGCAGGGGAGATTCAAGAAGGATCTGGAATCGCGAGATTCCAGGACGAAGGTGGAGGCGACCGAAGATCTCCCGGGTAAAATGGTGAACCCGGACCCGCTGGTTATCTTTCACGTCTTCGTAGAACCGCCCCTCAAGAAGGATCGTTCGTGTATTCGGATAGGATTCAGAAACCAGGATTTGACCCCGTTCAAGGTTCTCCAGTTCGAGCCCTGAGAGATTGGCGGAGGTGCGTTCCGGAGCAACTGCCCGGTCTCGGATTTTTCCATGAACCTGCAGCGATCGGACTCGTACTTCGCGTCCTTCGGGAAGAAGAACAAGGCGATCCCCCGAAGAGATCGTTCCACGGACGAGTGATCCCGTTACCACAACGCCAATTCCTTTCAGGATAAAGGCTCGATCCAGCGGGAGGCGGGAAGGGTGGGACGTATCTGAGCGGGTTGACAATTCGGAAACAAATTGGATAAGGCGATCATGAAGATGCTGGATACCTGTACCGTCCCGGGCTGATGTGCGGATGATGGGAATCGGTTCGGGAAATTGGGACTGAAGGAAATCATTCACTTCTTCCTCTACCAGATCACTCAGTTCCTCATCCATGGTGTCGACTTTTGTGAGGGCGCAGAGTCCACTCGTTACTCCGAGTATTTTCAGTATTTCAACATGTTCAACAGTTTGAGGCTTGATTCCCTCTTCAGCAGATACTACAAGGAGAAACGCATCAACGCCCCCCGCTCCTGCCAGCATGTTTTTAATGAACTTCTCGTGTCCGGGAACATCCACAAAACCTATCTGCAGATCATCCTTCTGCATAAATGCAAATCCAAGATCAATGGTGATACCCCGCTCCTTTTCCTCTTTCCAACGATCGCAGTCAATTCCTGTCAGGGCTTTCAGGAGGGCGGTTTTTCCGTGGTCGACATGTCCCGCCGTCGCAAGGATGGCGCGCTTCATTGAATCGCAGTCAGAAAGGTAGAGACAAGCTCCGGATGGTAGGCCTTCCCCGACTGATCCTTGATGTGCATGATCGCATGGTCCCGCGTCAGGTGGCCCTTTCTCATGGGACCCGGCTGAATCATTGCATCGTAGGAAGAGCAAAGAAAGAGCAGGTTTTCGTTTGAAGGGACATTTTTCAAGGCGTACGGGTATCCGAGACCATCATATCGCTCGTGGTGATGCAGCACGAATGTTGCGGCACTTTGGAGATTTAATTCGCTCAGAATTTCATGACCCAGGATTGCATGGTTTTCAAGGAGTTCTCTATCCTCAAGGTCAAGCTCCTGGATGCGGTTTAAAAGCGAAAAGGGCAGCATGACTTTGCCGAGATCATGAAGCGTTGCAGCGACGACGAGATCATCCCCCGGATTCATTCCCATGTGCTGGCTTACCCTTTCCGTGAGATGTCTCGTGCGTCTTCCATGGCCGGTCTGGTTATAAAAATCTTTCCGATCTACCAGATGCTCCAGAACGACCAGAGATCGCCGTCCCAGTTCATTCTCCCTGAAGAACTGAATGGGCTCTTTTGACCCCATCGACTCACGAATGGAACGGAGAAACTCTCTGAGTATGCGCTGTTCTTCGAGGTCGCATCGAGAAGATGGCCTTTTAAAATAGTCTCGAACCGTGGAAAGCACATCGCTTTGTTCGCCCATCATGCGATGAAAGGTCAGACGGTGGGGCAGGAATCCTTCCGGATCCAGAGGTTCCTGATGATAGAGGATGGAACGCGCTTTTTCCCAGCGATTCAACGAAACCAGAGATTCAACCATGATTCCATAGGCCCGGCTGAGCAGTTCTCTGGAAAGGGGAATATTCAGAATCGTACTGAGAACATCCAGAGCACGCTGGTGTTCCTGCAGTGCGTTCATGCATTCGCTGATCCCGATCATGGAATGGACACGAAGTATATGAACCTCATCATCCTGGTTTGTGTTGTCAAGAATATGAAGGGCGTCCTGAAAGCGTTGAACGGCAATGTGATACTCGCTCTGAAGCTGATGAATACGGCCCAGGTCGAGAAAGATCTGATGCATGGCTACATGGGGAATCTCTCTGTTACGGCTGGCCTGGAGAGTTGTTTGAAGGAGGTGTTCTCCCTCAGGGAGGAATCCAAGATTGGTCGCTGTGACGGCAAGAAGATGGGCAATCTGAAACCAGTGGTCGTCGTGCAACCGTTTCCGCCAGTGCTCCATGAATCTCTTTGTGAGCTTGTAGGCCGAATAACAGTCCCCGAACCTGGTAAGGGTCTGATGAATTTTAATTAGACCTTCCACCAGGTGGGGAGTTGGTTTTCCTCTGAGACATTCCTGTTCCAGATGGACGATGAAGGTCTTATATTCGTCGAGCCGATTTCCGGATAATTCGGCAAAGGTACCGAATTCTTCAATCGTGCGTCGGGCTCGTGTACTTAGATCTTCCGCCGCCATCGTGGCCCCGAAGGTGTATCCTCGACAATAATTCCAAGGCTATCCAGTCTGGTCCGAATTTCATCCGCTTCCGCGAAGTTACGATTCTTTCTCGCCTCTTCTCTTCGCGATACAAGATTATCGATTTCATGGTCACTTTCGGTGGAACCTGCTGGAAGGATTCCCAGAACGGTATCCACTTGTTTCAACGTGGACAGACAGAGTGCTGCTCCTCCGGCGGAGAGGTCCCCTGTGTCGATCCATCCGTTCACCTTTCTGACAAAATTGAAGAGAGAAGCAAGGGCTTCTGCTGTATTGATGTCATTTTCCAGACAGGAGGTGTATTCCGAAAGGAAAGACGAGCATGCCTCTTCCGGGTACATCCCCTCCTGTCGTTCAGAGGAACGAACTTCTTCCAGACGGCGAATGAAGATGTCAAGTCGTTCCAGGGCTTTCTTGGCAGAGTCCAGTGCCGTGAAGGTGAAGTTAAGCTTTCTCCTGTAGGGTACCGAAAGGAGAAGATAACGAATGGACATGGGATCCCATCCCCGGGCGGTGAGGTCGCGGAGCGTATAGAAATTACCTTTGGATTTGGCCATTTTCTCGCCATCGACGATCAGGTGCTCTGCGTGCAGCCAGTAGCGCACAAAGGGCATGCCCGTGGCTCCCTCCGCCTGAGCAATCTCATTTTCATGATGAGGAAAGATGTTGTCTACGGCTCCTGTATGGATGTCGAACGTGTCTCCGAGATAAACAGAACTCATGGCTGAACATTCAATATGCCAGCCGGGGCGGCCTGGCCCAAGAGGAGTCTCCCATGTGGGTTCTCCTTCCTTTGTCTCTTTCCACAGAGCGAAATCTCTCACGTCCGCCTTTTCGTACTCATCGTGATCCACCCGGGCACCGGGTTGAACGGAATCGATATCAATTCCGCTGAGCTTCCCGTAGGAGGGGAACGTGGAGATTTTGAAATAGATCGATCCTCCCGAACGGTAGGTGTGGCCGCGGGCTTCCAGCTTCTGAATCATATCCACCATGGCGTCGATATGTTCCGTGGCTCTTGGATAAACGTGAGCTCTTTTGATGCCGACAAGATCGATGTCTTCAAAGAATGCTTCGGTGTATCGATCTGTAAATTCCTTCAGGGAGAGCCCCTGGGCGCTGGAATCCCGGATCGTTTTGTCATCGATATCGGTTATATTCATCACGTGGGTCACTTCATATCCGAGGAATTCCAGGGTTCTTCGAAGAACATCTTCCCAGATAAAGGTTCGAAGGTTCCCGATGTGAATATAGTTATAGACCGTCGGGCCGCAGGTGTAGAGCCCCACTTTCCCTGGCGTAAGGGGTTGGAATTCTTCCCGGGCTCTTCCCAGAGTGTTGGAAATGGATAATGTCATGCGCTCTTTGCCATCCGTTGAAGTTTTCGCTGAATCACTTTTTTCTGAAGCCCTGTAAGATGATCGATAAACAGGACACCATTCAGGTGGTCGATTTCATGGCAGAAGGCCCGTGCCAGTAAACCCTCCCCGGTGATTGTGAATGGTTTTCCCTGAAGATTTTGTGCCCGAACAGTCACCCGGCTGGGCCTCTCCAGGGAAGTCTGAATTCCCGGGATAGAAAGACAACCCTCCTCGCCGTCCTGTGTTCCCTCCGTTTGTGTGATCTCAGGATTGACCAGTACGATAAGAGAATCAGGATCTTCTCCGACGGTAATGTCGACAACGGCGACCTGCAGAGGCACATCCACCTGGTTTGCAGCAAGGCCGACGCCCGGTTCCGCGTACATGGTTTCTACCATGTCATGGACGAGACGTTTCAGCTCTTCATTAAACTCTTCGACTTTCGAACTTTTCATCCTCAGCGTAGGATGACCATAGATGATAATATCTCGAATGGCCATGAATTACTCCTTTTTCAACTTCGCCAGCATGGCCTCCACGGTATGTTCGGCCCGGCTTTCGAAAAATTGTCTCAACACCTCTTCAACACGGGGATGCCGGGCAATAATTTCATCCATCTTGGTGCGTGGAAATTCGAGAAGCTGACACTCTTCTGCCGTCGTGACCGTTGCCGTTCGCGGTTTTGAGGTCAGGAGGCTTCCTTCACCAAAAAAATCTCCCGGGCCCATGTCTGCAAGGTGGACTTCCTCACCTCCAGGAGCCCTGGTTGTCACCCTCACTTTTCCTTCCACAACAGCGAACATGGTTGTTCCGGTTTCTCCCTCCGTGATTACGGTGTTTCCTGGTTTCAGTTCAAGAAGTTCCACACCCTCCATCATGATTTCTTCCAGTTCTTCAGGTTTAAAGAGGGTAAAGAAGGGGGGGAGGGAGATTTCTGACCAGCTCTTTGTTGCCTTCAGGTCTTCGACCTCAGCTGCCAGGCTATGGGAGGTAGATCGCCCCCTGTCCGGTCTCAGCCGCTGAATTTTTTTCTGGATCGCCACAGCCTTGGCAACATATCCGTCTTCCATGTAGATCCGAACTACTCGTTCCAGGGCATCAACCGCGGGATCGATTGCTCCCGTCTGTTCAAGGCACTCAGCAAGTTTCATGTGAATGAAGGTGTTTTTCGGCTCATGTTCACAAAGATCCGTCAGCAGATCAATAGCCTGATCCAGTCTTCCTTCACGAATATGGGTGAGGTAATCGTCGTTGTCTTTTTTTCCTTTAAACAGGTCACGCAGGCCCATAATTACACTATAGCCCCTATCGGTTTGATGGTCAAGTTATTTGTTCGAGAGCAAGGACTTAAGCTTATTGTAAGACTGGTTCTCAACTTCCCTGTGAAGTGACTTTCCATGGCTGTCCATGGTGACTACGGCAGGAAAGTTTTTCACACGGAGTTCCCAGACCGCTTCGGGAGAACCAAATTGTTCCTTAAGATAGACATTACGTACCTCTTCCACACAGAGAGCATAAATCTGCGCCGCACCTCCAATGGCGTGAAGATAAACGGCTCCATGCTCCTTGCATGCCTGCAAAGTTTTTTCGCCCATTCCACCCTTTCCGATCACGGCGCGAATGGAAAATTCCTTAATAATATCTCCCTGATAGGGTTCTTCGCGAATTGAAGTCGTAGGACCGGCCGCCATGACCTGGTAAGTGCCGTCCTTTTCAACAACTACAGGACCGCAATGGTAAATGACTCCACCCTGGATTACATCGAGTTTTCCCCCATCATGGAGATACTTGTGGACGGCATCTCTTCCCGTGAAAAGGATTCCATTAAGAAGAACCGTATCTCCGACATGGAGATCCCGCACGTCTTTTTCTGAAAGGGGAAGGTTCAGGGATGTAATGTTTTTCTGACGGACCTCAAAAGTTTCCTCCATTTCGATCGGAGCGTCGAATTCTCCGGGTTCCTGGTAGAGCCATTCAACAACGGTTCCATCCGGTTTCATTACGGCGCCCCTCCGACGATATGCCCAGCACATGTAGGCCACCGAAACAAAAAAGCTGGCAGGGAGACGATTCAGCGTCCCGATTTTACAGCTGCCAAGAGTGAACTTTCCAGAAAACCCCATGGGGCCGATCGAAAGCTGATTGGCATCCGTTACAATGCGGGATTCCAGGGCAGCCAGTTCCGGGTTTGGGTTGCTGTCATCCAGCGGTCGCAGAAGCTGTGCTTTCGCATGTGCATACCCGTCGGCACGGTCGCCGCCAATACAGACGCCAAGAAATCCGGGACCGCACCCCTTTCCCTGTGCCTGATGAACCGCATCCATAACACAGGCATATACACCGTCCAGATCCCTCCCGACTTTCTTTTCGGCAATGACTGCGGGAAGCTTGTATTGAGTGCTCATATTTTCACAACCGCCGCCTTTCAACACAAGACGTACATCAACCGTTTCCTTATCCCATTGTTCAATATGAAAGGATGGGTGCCCCGGTCCTAAATTGTTGCCCGTGTTCTTGCCCGTGATGGAATCAACCGAGTTTTGTCGGAGATATCCGACAGCAGTCGCTTCTTCCACGGCTTCCCGGGCCGCCAGCTTAAACATGGCGTGGTCAAAATTTTTCGGGGCATGGACGTAAAAGCCGATGGTTCCAGTGTCCTGGCATATCGGAAGAGATCGCTTCTTGGCCAGTCCTACATTCTGGGCAATCATATCCATGGCAAACTCAGCCATGGTGTTGCCTTTATCCCAGGAAAGGCCTGTCTGCAGGACTTCATTCACATCGGGTGGAAGAAAGGCGCTGGTCCTTCGGATAAGTTCAATAAGATTCTTTTTCATCGTGTCATGGTGCATGGGGTATCTCCTTCCATTCGGATTGGTACAGTGTACACCTTTTCACAATTGGCTCTCAAGATCAATCATTCCTCTGATCCGGATGGCCCATCATTTCGAGGAAAGTCCTGTGATACACTTTTTGAATGCCTGTACTGGTAGCCCGGAAAGCAAGTTTTTGCATGGGGGTTCGTCGAGCACTTGATGCCGTTCTGGAAGCGCGCCGCCGGTATACTGGTGTGATTTATACCTATGGGCCGCTGATTCATAACCCCCAGGTGCTGGAAGTCCTGGCCAGAAATAATATTCGTCCTCTGGAACCCGGCGCGGCTCCCGGAAGTCCCGTAGTTATACGCGCTCACGGCATTACACCGGAAGAGCGAAAGGAACTTAAAGAACGAGGATTTGTCCTTGTCGATGCAACGTGCCCTCGAGTCGCGCAGGTACAGGCTCTTGCAAAGAGGGCCGCAGGGCAGGGGAAGACTGTGGTCATACTCGGAGACCGGGATCATGCAGAAGTGAAGGGTATCCTGGGATTCTGCAGATCAAAAGGATTTGTAATAGAGAAGGAATCTGACCTTTCCATGCTGGACCATGTGGAAGAGGGAGTGTTACTCTTTCAAACAACACTGAATCGTGAGTATGCCGATCGGATGACAGAATCCATCCGGAGGAAAGTGCCGGCAATCATTGTGCAGGACACTCTATGCGAAGCGACTGACCAGCGTCAGGCGGAGGCCAGGAGTCTCGCTCATCAGTGTGACGCGGTCATTGTCGTAGGCGGAAAATCCAGCGCCAATACGGCCCGTCTGGTCCAGGTGATAGAAGAAGAAAAATGTGCGGCTATTCACGTTGAAACGGAAGAAGACCTTCCCGGTGACGTGAAACGATACGCAAACATTGGCATTACTGCGGGTGCCTCCACACCCTACTGGCTTGTACACCGTGTGGAGGAGAAGGTGAGGGAAATTCAGCTGTCAGAATGGATGAAACCCATCTGGATGATTTTTAGTTTTCTTGTTCGAAGTTATCTCCTGAATGGCCTTGGCGCATTTGGTATCGCGTGGGCGATGGGAAAGCTGCTGGGAATGGGTACCGGAACTTTTCCTCTCCTGGCAGCGCTTTATATCTTCGGTATCCATGTCGTGAACGGCTACGGGCTGGAACATTCCATGGAAATCAATGAGCCCATGCAAAAAATATTTCTCGCAAGGTACCGGAAAGTTCTTTTACCAGCTGCGTTCCTTGCAACTCTTACACTCTTGATTCTTGCATCACAGTTCTCTCACCTGCTACTTTTTCTAACCAGCCTGGCTGTCCTTCTTGGAGCACTTTATCCACTCCCTATTCCGTTTCTACCTTTTAAACTGAAGGATCTCCCCGCTTCCAAAGACTTGTTTACATCTGCGGCCTGGGCCTTCTTTTCGGTACTACTTCCGGCCTGGATGACCCATACACTTACCCTGGACAGCTGGATTGCAACCCTGTGCATCTTCAGCCTTCTCTTTTCCCGGGCACTACTCTATGACATCAAAGATCTCCAGGGGGACAGGATGCTGGGACGGGAAACTATACCGGTGATCCTGGGTAGGAGAGGAGGTCAGATCTTCTCTATAGGCATGATCCTGGTCGGGACCATCCTGATATTTTTTCTGCCGGCACCATGCCTCATCCTTCTCGTATTGCCCTGTCATGCGCTCCTGGTTCATTATCTCTATCATGCAGGGTTCATAACAGGAGGGGTGAGGTTCAGTCTGGTCGTTGACGGACTCTTACCTTTTCTCCCCCTCCTCTTGACCTTTCAGGCCATGTAGGATATAGTTTGCCTCTATGGTTAAGCGAAAACTCAGCCGGAAGGAACTGAAGCAGGACGAAGTTCTAGGTTTTTTTCAGAAACTGGTCCATCAGTTCTCAAAATACCAGAAACACCTTCTTTATGGTGGGGTCTCGCTGGTTACAGTCGCTGTAATCATCTGGGGTGCCGTCTCCTTTCATCAGAGCCGCGAACGTCATGCGGCTGAGCTCTTCGCGAGCGCCCTGAAGGAAGACACGGTCGATCAGGATGTTCTCTCCCGTGTGGCTTCCAAGTACAAGAGTACGCATGCCGGCAGATCAGCATCTTTAATGCTCAGCCTTCGTGAAGAGGGTACTCCTGAAGACACGGTTCAGAAGCTGGAATCCCTTCTTCCAAAATTTCATGATCCTGCGTTAAAGGCCGCTGCTTATCGTGATGTTGTGGCAATGATGATGAATGAAAAGAAATTTGAGGAGGCCATTTCCTTTGTCGATGGTTCAGGGGATGAAGTGGGTGCTGATTTGAAACTGTTCCTTAAGGGCAGGATTGAAGAAGCAAGAGGTCGATCTGAGGAAGCTCGTCTCCTCTACGATGAACTGAACGAAACACACTCAGAGTCTCCCTATGCTGCCTTAGCAAGGACACGAGCCCAGTATCTGTAATCCAATGAAAGTATACATTCTGCTTCTTGATGGGGTCGGTGTCGGCTCCCAACCAGACAGCAGTGCGTTCGGTGACGAAGGCGCCAATACGTTGGAACATGTATTGAAAACTACAGGTGTCCATCTTCCGAACCTTGCCATGTTTGGTTTGCTCAGATACTCACCTGGAGAACCTGCAGGATTAGCTGCAGGAGGAAAACTTCAACAATTTTCAGCCGGAAAAGATACAATCAGTGGTCACTGGGAACTGATGGGAGTTGTAAATTCCGCAACCATGCCGGTGTATCCGGGCGGTTTCCCTGAGGATATTGTTCGGGCCTTTGAGAATCGGATCGGAAGAAATGTAATCGGAAACATTCCTGCCTCGGGAACAGAAATTCTTGTGACTCACGGACCAAAACATATGGAGACAGGAAATCCGATCCTCTATACTTCCGCAGACTCCGTTTTTCAGCTGGCTGCTCATGAGGATGTAATCCCTCTGGATGAACTGTATCAGATGTGTCGGCTTGCCCGGGATGAAATCCTGGTAGAGGAGCATGCTGTAGGAAGAGTCATTGCCCGACCCTTCACAGGGAAAGAGGGATCCTTTGTTCGTACCGCCAATCGAAGAGATTTTTCCCTCAGACCTCCACATCCAACGGTTCTGGATGTTCTGGTCAAGAAGGGATACAACGTAATGGGAATAGGAAAACTGGATGACATCTTCGGTGGAACGGGTTTTACGGAAGCTCGACATACCCGGGATAATGAAGAGGGATTGGAACTCCTACTTGAATCCATGAAGCTGCGACGCCACGATCTGGTATTTGTGAATCTTGTGCAATTCGATTCACACTGGGGACATCGGCGTGATCCTGATGGGTTTGCCCTGGGACTCAAGGAAGTGGATGAGGCACTACCTGACATCCTGGATGCTCTGGGCCGGGATGATATTCTGATCATTACGGCCGATCACGGTTGTGATCCCACCTTTCATGGAACGGATCACACAAGAGAATTTGTTCCCTGTTTGTTCTATGGCCGCTACTTTCAGCCTGCAGCTGACTTTGGGGCTGCCCCCATGGTGGCGCTGGCAGATACTCTTGCCGAAATGTACGGGATCGATTCCTGGCATGGATCCCAGAGTCTGGTTCCCATGATTATCGATCGACATCAGTTGAAAGAATTTGAACAATCCATTACTTCGATAATAGAAGAATCCGTTTCTGAATAATCGAACCATATCCTTTTGGCTCTCTTTTGCCTGATTCGGCTTCAGATGGGATAATAGAGTCAGTGTGAATTTGCGCGACTTTGTTCCGGAAGTCGTTCTACAGGGCGGCAATGCATTCCCATGGATGAAATGGCAGAGGGGAAGTGTGCTGTTTGCGGATGTTTCCGGATTCACCCCCATGTCGGAAGCTCTATCCACTCTGGGTGTGGAAGGGGCTGAAATCCTGACGGATATCCTGAATCGGTACTTTCAGGAGATGATCGCAATCATTCACCGTTACGGCGGTCAGGTGATGAAATTTGGAGGAGACGCGATCCTCTGTTTTTTCCCGGGAGAAAACTCACTCCATCGTACCCTCTATGCGGCTCAGCTCATGCAGGAAGTCATGCCGAAGTTCCAGTCTATCCGGACATCGGTGAAACGCTTTACATTAAGGATGAAGATTGGAATCGCCGAAGGAGATGTCCTTCTGGCTGGCGTAGGAGATCCTGGCATACGCTGTGACTATGTCTTCGCGGGTACTCCGGTGGATCTGACTTCAGACGCCGAACATCACGCGGAGGCAGGGGATATTGTACTTGCAAGCCAAACAAAACCAGCCATTCCAGGGCTTCAAGTATCCCGGATTGAGGGTGCCTATTACTTGATCAGGCATATTCCAGAATGTGATCCAATGAAACAGGAGAGAATAATCGCGAGAGACAAAGATACGAAAACAAGTCTCATACAATCCTACCTCATCTCTGAAGTTTTTGAATTGGTCTCAAGAGGTTATCATTCTCACGTAGGGGCACTTTTAAGTATTGTTCCAGTGTTTCTTCAGTTCAAGGGTTTTTCCTACTCGAAAAAGGGATTTCACCTTGAGATGTTTGATGATTTTTTCCGAACCGTCATGGAAATCACCCACCGGTACGAAGGGAGATTGAATCGAATTAGTATGGGTGATAAAGGAAGCACTTTTTTTATTCTTTTTGGTGCCCCAAAGGCATTGGAGAGGAAAGAAGAACTTGCTTCCCAATGGGCACTCGATGTTAAAAAGATGATTGCGGATAGATTTTCCCATGTATCTTTTTCTGTGGGAATGAATTCAGGGCGTGTATTTGCAGGAATTGTCGGGGGGGCGCACCGATGGGAATACACTGTAATGGGAGATGCGGTTAATTTTTCCGCCCGAATAATGCAGGGAGCAAAACAATGGCAATTATGTGCAAGCCAGACGTTCTATGAACATGCTTCTTCAAATTATGAATTCCGTGAATTAGGTTTTAGAACCTTTAAAGGTAAAAAGGACCCCTTATTAACATATTTCATACAGGGAAAGTGTTTGGAAAATAATGAATGGAGCGGAGATAAGAAGTACCATCTAGTCGGTCGGGAAAAGGTTTTCCAATTTTTAGAACAGAAATCAATAAATGTTGAAAAGGGAAAACCTTCAATGGTTCTTTTACAGGGACCCGCAGGAATTGGAAAATCGTTTCTTATTCGTCATCTGATGAACAGACTGTCTACTTGCGAGTGGCGAATTATAACCACAAGAGGAGAAATAACTGCACAGACTCGATCCTATAAACCTTGGAAAGATCTGATCAGACAGATCGTACCTGACGGAATTAATGGAATACAGAGCTGTGAATCTTACCTGTCCGCGATCAATTCGGAATTAACAGAGTCAGCAAGCCTTTTATCTGAATTTCTCGAGTATACCGTTTCAGATGTGAGTACATCGAATTTGGACCCTAGAACACGAAAGAAAAGGCTTCACCATCTTATCAGCAGGATTCTTCTGGATGTCATAAAGGAGAAACCCGGGCTTGTCATCTTTGAGAATATGCATTGGTGGGATGCTTCATCCATGGAATTGTTGGAAGACTTTCTAAGCCACCTGAGAGTTCATCGTATTTTCATTGTTGGGATAGCACGTGATGATTGGGACGCTTACACGATCCGCTCTCGGCCAATCGTTGAATGTGTTAATCTGGAGGCCCTTCATCATAATGCAATTAAGGATCTTATTGGAGAAATTCTTAAATTCGAGCCCCACGAGGACCTGTTATCTTTTGTAAAAGATAGAACGAAAGGAAATCCCCTTTACATTGAAAATTTATTGACGTACCTCTCAAAAGAGAAGAAGCTGGAAAAGCGGCTGGATCGATGGTTTCTAAAAAGGGGAGAAGAGGGAACCGTTTCCCTGTCTGGTAGTGGGATCATTCTGGCTCAAATTAGCCAGCTCCCCCTGGAGGAAAGAATTTTACTTCAGTTTGCATCTTGTATTGGTAACACCTTTTCCCTTGACATTCTTTCTTGTGCAAAGCAAATTAGCCAAAACGATAAGAGAATAGAGGGACTAAAGAGAAAAGGAATACTGGAAGATTTAGGAGCTGGTTCCTTACAATTTACACATAACATTATTCAGGAAACAATATACTCAACACTTCCTAAGAAAATTCGAAGTCGTTACCACTTTTTGATTGCAAAGGCGATTGAATCAATAAATTCAAAGGATTTAGAAACATATTTCCCAAATCTTTCAAACCACTACTACCTTGCGGGTAAACAGAAAGAAGCAAGAGAATATGCCATTTGCGCGGCCGAACATATGGTTGCTCATTATGCTTATCCGGAAGCGCATCTCTATTTTTCCAGAGCCTTTTCTTTACTAACCAGGACCCGAGACCAGAGAAAATGGTCTGTTGGATTACAATTAGGGGATATTCAGCTGAAGTTGGGAAAATTACAGGAGACCGTCGATCTTTCAATCAAAATACGGCATAGTGCTAGGCGGAAAAAATTAAAAGAAATCCAGTTGCGCGCCAGAATATTAGAGTATGATGCCCAAAAAAGGTCTGGTGATTATTCGTATCAAGATCAGGCTGTGAAAATAATTAATAAGATACGCGATATAAAACTCAAAAATCACTTAGATTATCTTATCTCAGAAACATACTTCAGACAGGGTAATTTTAAAGTTGCTAAAGCGCACTTTACAAGATTGATACAAACAGATATTGAGTTTGTCAGTCTAGATGATGTTTTGTCAGCTTATACGTTTTTAGGTACTTTACTGGGTAGGCAGCGGGATTATGAGGCAGCTTTCCGTATTTTTGAAGAAGGTATTAAATTGGCCACTGTTAATGATAATGTTTATCATAAAATACGCCTGCTTATTGGCTTAACCTCACCTTTAAAAGATTCTGGGAATATTGATAAGGCCATAGAAATTCAAAATGAGATCTTAACACAAGCAGAGAGAATTGGAGATTACTATTACATGGCTTCAATATATTTGAATTTAGGATTTTTCTATATGAGTAAATGTCTTTTCGAGCAATCTAAAAAATATATGACTGAGTCAATTTCAATCTTTGAATCTCTTGGTGCTAAAAATGGAGCAGCCAAGGGATGGATGAATATGGGTATTCTCAGTTTTCATATGAAAAATTATGAAGCATCCAAGGACTATTATATACAGGCTGTCCATTTTTTTGAAAAGTCAGGAGAATTACTGGAAACCGTCCCTGGATATTATAATCTGGCTGAAGTATGTATCGAATTGAATCAAATAGAAGAAGCAGAATTGTGGTTTACTAAAGGTATAAAGGTGATTAAAAAAGAAAATGAACCTGGTCTTCAGAATATGTTTGATGAGTTAAGGTTAAGGTTAAGCAAACATTGACAGAAGTTACAGATCGATATTGCCAGTTCAATAAGGACCCCCATAACTTATGATGGGAAAAAACCGCTCTGCCACCATTGACAGTACCCACCTCTATCGCGTATCCAGCGGGATCCCTGTCACGCCGGGTCTCTCCCTTACGGGTAGGTAAACCCTCCCGGGAGCGTGCCGTACTGGCCGTTGGGGTTCGTGACGATGACGTCCACTGACCCCGCCCCCGCCGGCACCACGCACTTCAGCTTCGTCGTATTGATGAAAACTACGCCCGTCGCAAAGG
>DAOSWS010000030.1:0-228 GCA_035593605.1 Thermoanaerobaculia bacterium
ATATTTCATTTTCCAGTCACAACGTTTGGACACTACTGGGACTGTCCCTATTTTATTGAGAGTCTGCGAGGACCTCTCGGGCCTCAAACATTTGGGCACCCTCCGGATTTTCAATCCTTCGGGTATCCATTCGGCTTACCGAGAGTCTGCGAGGACCTCTCGGGCCTCATGGAGCACGCAAGTTACGTTCCGTAACATGCAGCCTCGAACATATTGGTACCCTTCCGA
>DAOSWS010000030.1:328-41338 GCA_035593605.1 Thermoanaerobaculia bacterium
CTCCATCGGGGGCATCAATTCGGCACGCAAGTTACGTTCCGTAACATGCAGCCTCGAACATATTGGTACCCTTCCGATACGGATAAAACCTCCATCGGGGGCATCAATTCGGCACGCAAGTTACGTTCCGTAACATGCAGCCTCATTGATACAATTACAGCATGAAGAGGATTCTGGTGACCGGGGCGGGTGGATTTCTGGGTCGGCATCTCGTACAGAGAGCGGCCGGCCGATATGAAGTTCGCTTGATCTTCCATTCCCGTATGCCTTCCAATCCCTCCCCTGCCGCCCATCAGCTCGATCTGACCCGGCACAAAGAGACTGCGGATCTCGTTTCCTTGATCCGGCCTTCGGCGATTTTCCACACCGCGGCGATCTCCGATCCGAACGCCTGTGAAATCGATCCCGAAAGCTCCCGGGCCGTCAACCTTGAGGCGGCCCGGAACCTGGCACTTCTTTCTCATGACCTGGGCATCCCCTTTTTCTTCATTTCCACCGACCTTGTCTTTGACGGCGAACATGCCCCCTATGGGGAATCCGATCCTCCGGATCCGATAAGCTTCTATGGAAAGCACAAGGCCGCCGCAGAGAAGGCAGTGTTATCCCTCTATCCAGAGTCAGCCGTTGTCCGCATTCCCCTCCTCTACGGAATCGATCCCATCGCCATCCGCGGGTTGATCCTTCCCCTCCTCCGCTCTCTCCGTAAGGGGTCTGCTGTATCGCTTTTCACCGACGAGATCCGTACTCCCCTGAGCGCGGGGACCGCCGCTACCGGAATCCTATCCATTCTGGAAGCCGGGATCACGGGCACGATCCACCTGGGAGGACCGGAACAGCTGAGCCGGTACGAGATGGGAACACGGATCGCCGAAATTTTTAATCTGCCGTCTGGCTCAATTCATGGTGTAAAGCAAAAAGACGTTTCCATGCCAGCACCCCGGCCCAGGGATGTATCTCTCCTGAGTGACCGGGCAAGGAATTGCATCGAGTGGGATCCACCCTCTTTTTCAAAGGAATTGATTCTGCTAAAGCGGGATTTTACCGAAGAAGCTTGAGAATGGCGTTGATGTGGTCTACACTTTTCAGCGTGAGGCCCCTGGGGGCCTTGAGGTCCACCGCCGGGGTATAGGCGGTCGTGAATCCCTGCTGTTTCGCTTCCTTCAGACGGATGTCCAGTCGGGGTACGGGCCGGATCTCCCCCGTCAGACCGACCTCCCCTACGAAGAGACAGTTTTCCGGAAGGGTCCGGTTGTGCAGAGAGGAGGCCACGGCCGCCACCAGGGCCAGGTCGGCACCCGTTTCGCGGATGGGAAATCCCCCGGCAACGTTGGCATAGATATCGAGGTTGCCGAGGTTAAGTCCATGCCGGATCATGACCGCAGTCAGGAGGTGGAGCCGGTTGATGTCAAGGCCCACCGTCGTCCGCCGAGGGGTAGGGTAGGGTGTCGGTACAGTCAGGGCCTGGACTTCCAGAAGGAGGGGCTGGGTTCCGGTCAGAACGGCGGTGATGGCGGTGCCCACAGGGGGCTTGTCCCGGTGGGCCAGGAAGAGCCGGGACGGGTTGTCCTGCTCTTTCAGTCCGCCCTCGGTCATTTCAAAGACGACCAGCTCAAAGGTCGATCCGTACCGGTTCTTGTGGGAGCGAAGCATCCGGTACTGGTATTCCAGATCTCCCTCAAAGTAGAGGACGACGTCCACCATGTGTTCCAGGGTTCGAGGGCCGGCAATGGCACCTTCCTTCGTGACATGCCCCACGATGACCAGGATGAAGCTCTGGGCCTTGGCCATCCGGGAAAGGACGGACGTTACGGCCCGAACCTGGGACACACTGCCCGGGGCCGAGGAGAGATCCCCGGTCAGGATTGTCTGAATCGAATCGACCACGACGAGGGCGGGAGATTCCTTTTCCAGCAATGCCGTCAAAGGTTCCAGAGCGGTTTCGGCCACGAGGGTAATGCCCTTCTGGACTCCCAGACGCCGCGCCCGCATGGCGACCTGAGCGGGGGATTCTTCTCCGGAAATGTAAAAGACCGATCCACGGCTCGAGAACTGGCTTGCAAGCTGAAGCATCAGAGTGGACTTTCCTACCCCCGGTTCTCCGCCGATCAGAACCACCGATCCGGGTACCCATCCTCCCCCAAGGAGACGATTCATGCCCTCCATCCCCGACGGAATCCGTTCCACGTCAGTATGTGACGCTTCTTCAAGGCGAAGGGTTTGAGCGGGGGCGGAGGAAACCTCCGATTTCTGATGAGATTCAAGGACTTCCTCGACGAAGCTCTCCCATGCGCCGCAGTCGGGGCATCGTCCCAGCCACTTGGGGGACTGCATCCCGCATTTTTGACAGGCGTAGAGGACTCCGCGCTTCATGGACTCAGGATAGCACAACCTCCCGCTTCCGGGCGTGAAGCCGGTACCCCCGGGCATCGTCTGTACATTCGAGAACATCCAGCCCGGCCCGGTCAAAGAGCTCCACCATCTTCTCCCGATCGGGAAGGACATGACGGATCAGTTCCACCGAGGCATTCCCGTGGAAGGCATTCAACTCTTCCCTGCGCATGAAATGGTTTACCCAGATATCCCCGGCGGGTTTCAAAACCCGGGCCATTTCGGCCATGCAGGCCTCCCGGTTCAGGAAGTGGGGAAAGACGCAGAAACAGAGAATCACGTCGAACCAGCCGTCCTCCCGGGGGATGGAGCGGGCACTTCCCTCCTGGACGATGACCTGGGGCGGGAGGTTTCTATTGCGTGCCCCGGTCACCATTTCGGGAGAGAGGTCCAGGGCAAGAATCTCACCGTGCGTGCCCACGAAGGAAGCAATCCTCTCCGTGAGTCGACCCGACCCGCATCCCGGTTCCAGGACGCGCAGGCCCGGATGGAGATTCCAGTCCTTCAGGTATCCCGCCAGTTTTTCCTCTTCCTCCGGTGAGAATCCGGCCATGTCTCCCGCGCGGGCACAGCGGTCAAAAAATTCGGCAATCGGGCGATCCACTGGATCAAGCATGGCATCGCCTTCCTTGAGCCGACAGTACCACGGCTAACGCAAGTATGGCGCTGGAGGTGAGAACGATACAGGCTCCCACGGGAAGATCGAAGAGATAGGCGGCCAGGAATCCCCCGACGGCACTGAGGGCCCCGAGGATCGTTGCCAGGAGGAGGGCGCCCCGGATCGAGCGGGCCAGGCGCAGGGCGGCAGCGGCGGGATTGGCGATAAGGCTGAAGAGGAGGAGGCCGCCGACGGTCTTCAGGTTCACGGTGATAACGCCCGCTTCAAGTACGAGGAGACCCGCGAAGATCAGCGCCTCCGAAATGTACAACGAAGCCAGGGAGCGGGAAAAGAGGATAACGGCCAGCTCCTTTTCAAAGAATGCGATAAAGATGAGCAGAACGAGACACATACCCGCCATCGTCCACAGGCCCGTGGTATCGACAAAGAGGATGCTCCCCCAGAGCAGGCCAAGGACCTCCGTTTTGGGTCCCTTCACCAGGCCGATTCCCAGGAAGGAGATCCCCATCATGAGAGAAAAGAGGGAACCCAGGGCAAGGTTTGGATCGACCGTCCGTCCCTTCAGGGCATAGCCGAGGCCCAGCGCCGCGGCAAGGGCTCCACCAAAGGCCCAGATCGTGGAGGAGGTGCCGGTCAGGGTTCCCACGATCGCCCCCGCCATGGCCGCGTGGGCCATCACGACAGCAATAAAGGGCATCCGCATCCCTACCACGTAGACCCCGATGGCCCCGGCGGATCCGCCTCCCAGAAGGGCGGCGAGAAGGATCGGGCCGTAGATCTCCAGGAAGCTCACAGCCTCTCCCCCGCGGCCGGGTGAACAAAGAAGCGTCCCCCCTCCTTCTCCACGCGGACGGGACATCCGTACATCGGTTCCAACGTTTCCTCCTTCAGGATGTCCTCCGGTTTTCCAAGAGCCAGGAGCTGTCCGTCCCGGATCAGGGCAATCCTGGAACAGGTCGCAGGAAGACGGGCCAGGTCATGGGTCACCATGACGGTGGTGTATCGGCCCTCTCCATGGAGATCGGCCACACAGCGGGTAACCTCTTCCTGCCATCGGAGATCGAGGCCGGCACAGGGTTCGTCCAGAAAGAGGACCTGCGGGTCCTGGGCGAGAATCCGAGCAATGTGCACCTTTCTCTGTTCCCCGCCCGAAAGCTCCCGGAAGAGGCGGGATTCCAGACTTTTCAGGCCCAGTCGATCCAGGGAGGCTCTCGCCGCTTTTCGGTCCTCTTCCCGGAACCGCTGTCCCGCGGACCGGAGGGGAAGCCTCCCGAAAAGGACCACGTCCAGGACCGTCAGGGGAAGATCACCCCGGTAGTCCTGATGCTGAGCCAGGTATCCCCGGCGCCGGCGATGGTCCCGTCCATCGATTTCCGGAGCGGAAGTCACCCTGCCCCGGTCGGGCACGAGACGGCCGGAAAGCAGGTTCAACAGGGTCGATTTCCCCGCCCCGTTGGGACCGGCCACTCCCAGGCACTCCCCTGCTTCCACGGCTAGGCTCACAGGGCCGAATCGCCTTGTCTTTCCCGCGTAGACTTCGATGTGATCCAGCCGGATCAGCGTGGATTCCATGTATGTATTAGCACCTGCAGATTGGAGCGGACAACGTCCCCGTAAGACTCTCCATACCCCGGGGCTCCGGGAAAGTTGGAAAGGGTGGCCACGGGCACCTTCAGCCGCTGTCCCAGCGTTTCTGCCGCCTCGGTTCCCTCCTGGAGGTTGGCCACGACCATGTCCGGTCTCGTATCGATCAGCGTCTTCAGCTCCCCGGGGGTCACTTCCTCCGGTCGATTCAGGATCCCGACGACATCGAGACCGAGCCAGCGGCAGAAATCTTCCTGGTGTCTGGAGGCAACCACCCGTACACCCTTCAGAGGCTTTGCCTCCTCCAGGATCTGCTCCCCCAGGTCATGAAGCCTTTCGGCCAGGGATTTCCCCTCCCTCTGCGATTCAATCTCCGGGAGAACCCGGCTCAGCGTATTCTTTACCTCGGATACGAACGCCGCGTAATTCCCTGGAATAAGCAGGCCCGCACCGGTGGGCACTGCGATCACTTCCAGGTTTTCAATATGGAGGGCCCCGATCTGCTCTTCCAGCGCCCCCTGGTAGTCATGACGAACCACAGCCACGGCGTTACGGAGATCCTCCACGGAACGCGGGCTCAGATCAAAGTGGCCGGGACACGAACCCGGAGGAACCAGCTGAAGGATCGTCACATCTCCAGCGGACCCGATGGCGTCCTGGACAGCGGAAGCCAGCATGGAGGTGGTGACGACGACGGTGGGATGGATCTCCCGGGCGGACCCGGGAGCCGTTGAAAAGAAGAGGAAACCGAAAAGGCAAAGGAATGGTTTCAAAACGTGAGGGTCACTCCGGCCATCCAGCTTCGTCCCGGCATGGGGTAGCCGGGCCGGAATTCATAGGTCTCGTCTGTGAGGTTTTCCCCATCCAGGTGGAGCTCCATAATCCAGCCAGGGGTACCGAAGGAGAAGGCACGCGAGGTCCGGACGTGGAGAAGCGTATAGCCGTCCACGGCAACCTGGCTTGTCGCGAAGCGCGGGTTCAGAACGTAGGACTCGCTCACCGACTGGCCGTCCAGGCTGACGGTCCAGCCCCGGGCCGGGATCCAGTTGACCCCAGCGCTGAAGGACCATTCGGGGGCATTGGGGACATCGGCCGGATCGGGGTTCATCCAGGACAAACCTGCGAAGAGGCTGACTGTATCGCTCGGGCGAACGTGGAGGGATGCCTCTATCCCGTCCAGCGTATAGTCACCGATATTGGCAAAGCTGGGAGGCGGGGGGGGCGGCGGAACAAAGCGAAGGGCGTCGGTCACCTCGTCGTGGTAGATCGAGACGGTGAGATCAACTTTCTGCGAGAGCGATCCGGTGTATCCCAGTTCGACATGGTCAAGCAATTCCGCGTTCAGGTCTT
Source organism: Thermoanaerobaculia bacterium (assembly GCA_035593605.1). Lineage (NCBI taxonomy): Bacteria > Pseudomonadati > Acidobacteriota > Thermoanaerobaculia > Thermoanaerobaculia bacterium. The sequence goes on from DAOSWS010000030.1 coordinate 6,270, forward strand.
TCCACGCGTCTCCCTGACCCCACGTCCCATACAGGGCCGCAGCGTAGACACCGGGCAAGTTGAAGGCATGGGCGTAGTTGGTGTAGACCGTGGATGGTCCTCGGCGAATGGAGAGTCCCACCTGGTAGCCCCACTCTGCGCCGAAGTATTTTGAGTCGTTATATCGGACCCCGAAGGAAGGGATCCAGGTGATCGTGCTGTCCCCGTAGGTCTGGCTGAACATGAAATAGGGGGCACTGGAGCGGAAGTCAAGGTCGATCCCCTCTGTTCGGGAATTCGTGTGATCCTCGTAAGATATGCCCCCGTAAACGTCGTAGTCGTAGCCGACGATGAGCTCTCTTCGTTCTCCAAGGTCGAGGGCTTCCCTCCAGCGCACGCCGTAGTTCCGATAGTCGGTCAGGGTCCGGAAGGACGCGGACGAGGCGCCGTCCCATTGCAGCCAGTCGATCGAACCGTCATCGCCGTATAGCTTGACGGAACCCGAGCCCCTGCGGGCCGTGTAGGACAGGGTGGCCAGGGCGAAATCGTCCACGATACCAAACGAGGGAGTCACGGGAGTGCGGGGAAGATTTATGTTCCCGGGATCGGAGGCCAGACCATCGTTATGGGAAATCTGGAGCGTGAAGTCCAGGGCAGGCGATATCCGATAACCGAACCGGCCGTACAGGTCTTCGACTTCTCCGTCGGCCACGTCGCGGTGCCCGTCGCTCTTCATCGATCCGCCGGAGAGGTAGACGTCCGTCTTTCCCCATGCCCCTCCCGCCTCGACCTGTCCGATAAAGGTATTGAAGGATCCGCCGGACAGAGAGATCCGTCCGCCGGGGCCGGCATCGGTCCAACGTCGGGGAACAAGATTGATGGCCCCAAATCCCATCGTTCCCATCAGAACGGGCTGGGAGCTTCGGTAGATTTCGATCCGGTCGACGTGATCCAGGGTAAGGGTGTCGAGGAGAGGGTGCGTCCAGACCCCCACGAAGCGGGGAATTCCGTCCGTCATCATCTGGATCTCCGCACCCGGCCTTCCCGACCCGTGCCCGCGGATAAAGAGCGTACCTCCGTCGGCACCTCCATAAGATCCCACCGGGTTGTAACGGGAAATCACCAGGCCGGGAACGTTCCGCAGGGCGTCCGCGACGTCGTGGGCATTAAGTTCCTCCACCTGCTTTCGCGTGACCTCTCCGACCAGGTTTCCGTAGCGGTCCACCGAAGAACGATCCAGGATCGGGGGAGCCGTGACGGTGATCGTCTCTTCGAATTCAGCCTCCACCATGGCATCGGTGGAAGGTTCGTCCCCGAAGAGGAAGCAAGATGCGATAAAAAGAAGAACCGGAAGTACCTTCCGCAGGGTAGGCATGATCACCTCAACGCGTGTCCTGAGGCACTCATCGAGAGCCCGCCGTGGAGAACACCCCGCTGTTTCCGGAGCTGATCAGCAAGGCTTCGGATCGTATCCACCCGACCTTTGACAAGGATGACCTCGACGCAGAGATGCTCATCCAGGTGGACATGGGTTGTGGCCATGATGACCTCGTGGTGGTGGTGCTGGATGTGGGTAAGTCGATCGGTCAGCTGTCGGCCGTGGTGGTCGTAGATCAGCGTAATGGCGCCGACGCCCTCCCCTTCCACGGCCCAGGTCTCCTCTACGAGGCGGTCCCGGATCATGTCCCGGATAAATTCGGAACGGTTTGTATATCCGCGGGTCTTTACGAGCTCTTCGAGCCGATTCGCGAGGCCCTGCTCAATCGAAAAACTCAGTCGTGCCAGTTGGGTCATGGATCACCGTATTACGTTTTTTAGAATTGTAATACTGCAGAGACGATCCGTCAACCCCGTAGGAAAGTTATCGCTTCATTGTTTTACCTGTCAATCTCAGGAAAGCCGCAGGAGTAGTCCCTTCAGGTATTCGCTCTCCGGGCAATAGATGGAGATGGGATGGTCCCAGTCCGCGCCGAGCTGAGCCAGGATCCGGGCCTGGACTCCGACGTCCTTGGCCGCCCCGAAGATAATCTGACGAAAGAGGGTTGGCGAGATATTGCCGGAGCAGGAAAAGGTCATGAGGAGACCGCCGGGACGGAGCAGCTTCATAGCCTGCATGTTGACGTCCTTGTAGGCCCGGCTGGCCTTGTCCACCTGGCTCTGAGATTTGCAGAGCCCGGGCGGATCAAGGATGATCGCATCGAATTTCTTTCCGTTCTTATAGAGATAGCGCAGGTATTCAAAGGCATTTTCCCGGATCAGGGTGTACCCGGTCTCATCGATGCCGTTGATTCGATGGTTGTCCTTGGCCAGGTCCAGGGCGGGCAGGGAGGAATCAACATTGGTTACATGCTGGGCACCGGCCTTTAAGGCCGCCACGGAAAATGCACCCGTATAGCAAAAGGCATTCAGGATGTCGAGTCCGTGAGCCATCCCGGCAAAGGTCACCCGGTTGACCCTCTGGTCGAGGAAAAACCCGGTTTTCTGGCCCTCCAGAAGGTGGACGCGGTAGGTCAGTCCCGATTCGTGGATGTCGATGGGCATCGGCACGGTAAAGGACGAAAGCCATTTGTCCCGGGAAGAAAGGCCCTCGATGCTTCGAATGTCGACGTTGTCCTTGAGATAGACGGCCCGCACGCCCCAGGCCTTTTTCAGTGCAGGAAAGAGGAGTTTTTCCCTCTCTCTTTCCCAGCCTTCACAGGTTGTGGAGACCACCATGACATCGCCGTAAATGTCCGCGATTACGCCGGGGAGACCGTCCCCTTCCCCGTTGATCAGGCGAAAGGCATCGGTTCCAGCGGGGAGAAACTCACGGCGCATGGAAGCTGCGTCCCGGATCCGTTCGGCAATGACCCGTTCCGGGTTGGATGGCATGGGTGTGAAATCGATGACCCGGACTCGGATCTGGGATTTCGGGTTGTAGAGTCCCCAGGCCACATTTTGCTTGTCGGCCTGGACCACCTGGGCAAAGGATCCATTTCCGTCGGCCCGGTGGACGGCTCCCGAGAAGATCCACGGATGCCGGTTCTGGATGGCGCGTTCCCTGGTTTTCTTGATTTCAACCGTAACCATATTTCCCTCAATCTTAAAAGAGATAGCGACAGGTATTCTGTCCCAGCAGAGTTTCCAGATTATCCATAATACCCGATGAGGGATCGACCCGATAGCTGATTCCCGGCTCGACGGTCACCCGGTAGGCTCCCGGACGCTCCACGATGAACCGGACGGGAAGCTCGCCCCGGTTCTGAAAGATGACTTCCCTCACTTCTTCCAGCAGGTCCCGATCCAGCGGTTCACTGAGCAGGACGAGAAGCTCCCGGGCGTGTCTCATGGGGGCATCAGCGAGTGTATAGATGTCATCGACCAGCAGAGAGGATCTCTGTTCTTCGACCTTGACGAGGGCCTTGACGATTACGGGCTGATCGGATTGTTCCTTAAGCTGACTTCCCAGGCGGGTAAATGCATCGGCAAAGACCAGACACGGAACCGAGCTCGACAGGCCCTCCAGCGTAAACCGGGCCCAGAGCTTCCCCGCATTGGGGCCGGCTTTCACCTGGAGCGTCTGCATATCCTGAATCATGCCTCCAACCTGGACCGTCCTGCCCCCGCAATTGGGAAGCTCATCCAGATCGACATCGGAGTACTTATGAAGATCCTGCCGAAATGCTTCCAGGGGATGGCCGGAAAGGTAGATCCCCGTGCTTTCCAGCTCGTATTTCAGCATCTCATGGCGGGACCACGGCTCCACCGGTTCAAGCGGCGGATCGTCAGAGAGCAGGGCGGCTTCTCCAAATAACGATTTCTGCCCGCTCAGGCGGTCCTCTTTCAGCTTGGATCCCAGATTCATGAAACGATCCAGGTGGTGGAAGAGGTAGGCCCGGTTTTCCTGGATGCTGTCAAAGGCTCCCGCGTACGTAAGGGCTTCCATCGATTTACGGTTCAGCGTCTGGGTCGTGAAACAGGAAACGAAGTCCACCATGCTCTTGAATCGTCCGTGGGTCTGCCGGATCGTGACGAAGTCTTCGGCGGCGGCGTTCCCCACACCCTTGATCGCTTCCAGGCCGAACCGGATGTCCGTTCCCACGACACTGAACTCCACTTCGGATTCGTTGATGTCCGGGGGAAGGAGTGCAATTCCCATGCGGGAGCATTCGGCGATGTACTGGGATACCTTTTTCGTGTCATGAATTTCCGACGTAAGGAGGGCAGCCATGTAGTGCGTCGGGTAATGGGTTTTGAGATAAGCGGTCTGGTAGGCCAGGACAGCGTAGGCCACCGAGTGGGACTTGTTGAACCCGTATCCCGCAAAGGGAGCGATAAAATCAAAGATCTCCCCGGCCATTTTTTTGTTGAATTTCTGTTTGACACATCCCTGGATGAAGGGTTCCCTCTCCTTCTCCATGATCTCTTTCTTCTTCTTCCCCATGGCCTTTCGGAGGTTGTCGGCCTGGCTCATCGTGAAGCCGGCGATGCGGACGGCAATCTGCATGACCTGCTCCTGGTAGACGATAATGCCGTAGGTTTCGGACAGAAGCTCTTTCAGCTCCGGGGTGAGGTACTCGACGGGTTTCAGTCCTCGCTTTCTCTGGATGAACTCTTCGACCATGTTGCTCTGGATGGCGCCCGGACGATAGAGAGCGTTCAAGGCAACGAGATCCTCGATCCGGTCCGGCTTGGTCTGACGAAGAATCTTTTTCATTCCATCCGATTCAAACTGAAAAACGCCGTCGGTCTCCCCCCGTCCAAAGAGCTCAAAGACGGCGGGGTCATCATATGTAAGGGTATCGAGATCGATCGTTTCACCACGGGTTAGCCGAATGGAACGGATCGTGTCCTGGATGACGGTCAGGGTTCTTAGCCCCAGGATGTCCATCTTGAGAAGACCCAGTTCCTCCAATCGATCCTTGTCATACTGGGTGACCGTTTCACCCTTCGGCGTGCGGGCCAGGGGCACGTAGTTCGTGACCTCGTCCGGTGTAATCACCACACCCGCGGCATGGACCGAGATGTTCCGGGCGTTCCCCTCCAGGCGAATGCCGAAATCCACAATCTCTTTCAGGCGGGGGGAGGCCTCCACCATCTGCTTGAACGTGGGGTTGTTTTTATTTTCCAGGCTCTCCTTCAGAGACATGTTGAAGGCAAGCTCCTTCGTGATCGTGAGAGTCTCCTGGAAATCGAGGCCAATGACACGCGCCACGTCCTGAATGACACTTTTTGCCTTCAACGTATTGAAGGTCACGATCTGAGCCACGTTTTGCTCACCAAACTTGTACCGGATGTAATCCAGCACCTTTCCCCGGCCTGTATGGCTGAAGTCGACGTCGATGTCGGGCAGGGAAATCCGGTCCTTGTTCAGGAATCGTTCAAAGAGAAGCGAATATTCAAGGGGATCGATATCGGTGATTTTCAGTGAGTAGGAGACGAGAGATCCCGCTGCGGATCCGCGCCCGGGTCCCACCGGGATGTCGTGGGTCTTGGCGTGGTTGATGATATCGGAGACGATCAGGAAGTATCCCGGGAAGTTCATGCTCAGGATCGTCTTCAGCTCCTCATCCAGGCGTTTTTTGTACACCTCGTCCGGGTGCGTCCGCTTGACCGGACGGGCCAGGCGCTCCTTCAGCCCCTCCCGGCACCGCTGTTCGAAGTAGTGGTTTATGCTCGAATATCCATCAGGAATCTCAAAGTGCGGCAGGAAGTACTGATCCCGTTTCAGGCGGAAATGGACCCGGTCCGCTATCTTCACCGTGTTGTCCAGGGCGTCTTCCAGCCCGGAGAATGCTTCGCGCATCTCCTTTTCCGTCTTCATGGTGAACTCGGTATTCTCAAACTTCATCCGGTGTTCATCGGAGAGTTTTTTCCCTGTGGAGATGCAGAGAAGGATGTCCTGCAGATGGGCATCGGAGGGACGAAGATAGTGGACATCGTTGGTGGCGACAAGGGGAAAGTCATGGGTACGGGCAAGGTCCACGAGCATGGGGAGGACTTTCTTTTCATCCTCCAGCCCGTGGTTCATGATTTCGAGGAAGAAATTCTCCTTCCCCACAATATCCCGGTAGCGCTTCGCGGCCTGGACGGCTTCATCTTCCCGCCCCATGCGAAGGAGAAAGGGAACCTGCCCCTGAAGGCAGCCGGAAAGGAGGACGAGGCCTTCATGGTAGCGTTCCAGCAGATCGAAATCGATCCTTGGTTTGTAGTAAAACCCCTCCAGGAAGGCCAGGGAAACGAGCTTGATCAGGTTCTTATACCCCAGGTCGTTCATTGCCAGGGCGGTGATATGGAAGAGACCGGCCTCCCTTGTCTGCTCGAAACGGTTTCCCGGAGTAATGTACAGTTCACAGCCGATGATGCCCTTTATGTCATGGTCGTCACAGGCCTTGAGGAAATCGACAACGCCGAAGAGGTTTCCGTGGTCGGTCAAAGCGACCGCCGGCATGCCATGTTCCGCCGCGAATCCGGCGATTTCGTCGTGCCGGAGTACGCCGTCCAGAAGGCTCAGATGGCTATGGACGTGGAGATGGACAAAGGCCATGAATAAAAAAATGGTCGGGACGGCGAGATTTGAACTCGCGACCACCTGAACCCCATTCAGGTACGCTACCAGGCTGCGCTACGTCCCGACTCAAGAAATTAATTTTTTAACTTCAATCAACTGCTTTAAGACACGACCCAGAGTGTTGCGGAACTGTTGTACATCTTCCCCCTCCACTTTGTCAACCTCCTGGTTCGTTTCCAGTTGTTTTTTCGCTCCTGCGATCGTGTATCCCTCTTCATACAGAAGGTTCTTAATCTTCAGGATAATGTCCAGATCTTCCCGGCTGTATACGCGCTGACCCGATTTGCTTTTCGAGGGTGCAAGCTGGGGAAATTCAGTTTCCCAGTAACGGAGAACGTATGGCTGGATCTTGGCGATCCTGCAGACATCGCCGATCTTGAAATATAAGCGATCGGGAATTTCCTGGTCAGTCATGGCCCTTGTTCAGAAGGTTCATGAGGTTGGAGGACGGTTTGAATGTTGCGATCTTTCGGGACGAAAACCGGCGGGGAGTCCCCGTCGCGGGATTCAGGCCCTCCCAGGCTCTGCGCATCGTGGATGCGAAGGTTCCCAGATTCTGGATGTGCACATCTTCCCCGTGGGCCAGGCTTTCCTCGATTCCCTTAAGCAGGGCATTCAGGATAGACTCCGCCTCTTTGCGGCTCAAAGCCCCGTGACGTTCCTGAATAACGCGGATAAGATCGGATCGTTTCATTTCTTCAAGTACTTTATCAAATCCCAGGTTGGAAGACAAGATTACCAGAAAGATCATTCGATGCCAAGAGGGACCATGACATGGTTCCTGAACCCTGCTATCCTTCCTGTTTTGGTTGACTTATTGAGATTTGTCCTCTATACTATTTGCAATTCTTGGACAAGGAGAGGTTTATGCGAAAAATCATCGGTTTATCGCTGCTGATCGTTCTGGTTCTTGCGGCGGGTGCATTCGCACAGCAACGTCAGGGGGCGGTGACCGTCACCGGCACGTTAGGACATGTCCTTACTTTCTCTGACGACGACATGGGCGATACCACCTTTGGTCTAAATCTTGGGTACATGTTTTCCGACCTGTGGAGTGCGGAACTGGGGTACGGGATCATGGACATCGAACACGGCGACTTTGACATGATGACTCTGGATTTCCTCTATCATTTCAATCCCGAACGCCGTGCCGTTCCCTATCTCGTCTTCGGTGCCGGTACTGCGAACTATGACCCGACCTGGGGAGAGAGTGATGACGGCCTGCTTTTCAGTGCAGGAGCGGGATTTGATTACTCCTTCAACCGGACGGTCAACCTCCGCGGTGACGTACGTTACGTTTCCACAGACCTTGACGTTCTCGATTCCGGAATGGCCATGAAGTTGGGCGTCGGCTTTCAGATTGGCGGCGTAGATCGTCCTGCCGAGCCTGGAATCGAAGCCATCGATCGCGACATGGATGGGGTACGGGATTCCATCGACTATTGCTGGGACACTCCTCCCCGCGTTCAGGTCGATGCCCGCGGCTGTCCCCTGGATAGCGACGGGGACGGAACCCCTGACTACCTGGAAGATGACGATGCTGATGGCGTGATCAACTATGATGATCAGTGTGCCGACACACCGGCCGGATATCCCGTTGACACCGTAGGCTGCCCCATCGACACGGACGGCGACGGTCTCCTGGATGGCAAAGAAAAGGAACTCGGGACCGATCCCAATAAAGCAGATACGGACGACGACGGTCTCTCCGACAGGGAAGAGATTGAAAAAACAAAGACCGATCCTCTGAAGGCTGACACGGACGGCGACGGATGCAAAGACGGCGACGAGGTCAATACCTACAAAACCGATCCTCTGAATCCCGATTCCGATGGTGACGGCTTCAACGACTGCGACGAAATCCTGACCTATCAGACCGACCCCAATGCGGCCGGTGACGTCTATGAGAAGATCATCAACTCCAAGATCGTGTACTTTGAATTTGACAAGATTGCGATCCGTTCGGACATGACTCCGGTTCTGGATGACATCGCCTCCTTCCTGACCCGTGCGGCCAACATCCGCCTCCTGGTCAAGGGACATACCGATTCAGTTGGACCCAAGTGGTACAACGACAAACTCTCCCTCAAGCGTGCGGAAAGCACGAAGAAATACCTCGTAGAAAAGGGTGTTGGTGCCGACCGTATCGATACAATCGGATTCGGTGAAAACCAGCCGGCTGCGGACAACGCGACCAAAGAAGGCCGCGAGCTGAACCGCAGAGCCGAGTTTGAAGTCGTAAAGTAATCTCCTTACCTTCTTTCGATGAAATCAAGGGGACCTTCGGGTCCCCTTATCTTTTGCCTGCTCGGTCTGCTACAATCCCCTCTGTGAAAGTGATCTCGTTTTTCATGAAAAGCGGCCAGGTACTCAAACGGATCCTCACACCACATCAGCTTGACGATTTGACCGCGACCCTGGAAGCCGGATTCAAATCACGGAAATCTACCATAATCCTGACCGGCGATGATGTTGGTGGAAACGTCTACTTTGTCCGCCTGGAAGAGGTTAATGCTATTTCCATCGACGATTTCGATCTGAAAGACCTCTGATGTCCCGTCTGCCCCTTTACATTCTGATCTCGATCCTCGCCGGTGTCGGGTGCGGCCTGCTTCTCACACCGCAATCGATGGTCTATCCCGCTGTTGTCTTAACGGCCGACCTTTTCCTTCGATTACTGAAGATGATTGTCGTGCCTCTCATCTTTACCAGCCTCGTGACCGGGGTTCTCTCCATCAAGGATATCCGCCGTCTGGGAAAGATGGGGGGAACCACGCTGGCGTACTATCTCCTCTCCTCTTCCCTGGCAGTTTTGACCGGTCTCATCGCCGTCAACCTGATCCGCCCCGGAATAAGATCGACTCTTACCCTGTCCAGCCAGACGGTCCCTGAACTGGAATATGCGGGACTCGGAGACATCCTGGTCCGTCTGATTCCCGACAATCCCTTCGGCGCCATGGCTCAGGGCCAGGTGCTTCCGGTCATCATGTTTGCACTCTTCCTGGGAATTGTTCTTCTCTCTTTCAAGCCGGAGAAGGTTCAAACGATCACTTCTCTCTTTGAGGAAGGATTCAGCGTCATGATGAAGATGACGACATGGATCCTCTTTACCGCACCCCTGGGAATCTGGGCCCTGGTCACGCGCGTCTTTGCGGAAACCGGAACATCGGTCATCCGTCCTCTCGCCTGGTACTTTCTCACGGTGAGCCTGGCACTCTGCCTGCATTTCTTCGTCTCTCTCCCGCTGATCATCCGCTTCATCAGCCGACGGTCTCCCTTTGCATACATGAAGAATCTCTTCCCCGCCCTGGCAACTGCCTTTTCAACAGCTTCCTCCTCCGCCACCCTGCCGCTGACCATGGAGTGCGTCGAAGAGCGGGCCAACATTGATAATCGAGTTTCTTCCTTTGTCCTTCCCCTTGGGGCAACGATCAACATGGACGGAACGGCTCTCTATGAGGCTGTAGCTGCGATATTCATTGCGGAAACCTATGGAATTTCGCTTTCTCTGACACAGCAGGTAACCATCTTTGCCACGGCGATCCTGGCCTCCATTGGTGCCGCGGGCATCCCGATGGCAGGACTGGTCATGATGGCAGTGGTTCTGCGTGCCGTGGGGCTCCCCCTGGAGGGAGTCGGATTGATTATCGGTGTGGATCGATTCCTGGACATGATGCGCACGGCTACAAACGTGTGGTCCGATGCTGTGGGCTGCAGTGTGGTTCAGCGGCTCAGCGGAGAGGATCGTCCTGATTCCCCTCAGGTGACGCAAACGTAGTCCACGCCTTCCCTCCTGCCGGCAGCCCTGAAATGAGACCGTATTTCCTGGCGCTGTTCCCAGCGGGGCACGGCAACAAGGTAGCGCACATCTCCCCCCAGATCCAGGGCGTCATACTCAAGAACGGGAACCCCGAGAATTTTTTTGCCGATCCGGGAAGGACGAATATCCAGAAGCCCCAGGACCTTCACCTCGTGTTCCTGGAGTCTTTTCAGCCACCAGCGGGCCGTTCTCCCTCCTCCCGCAATCAGGATGGGGGTACCGTTGGAAAAGAATGCCCGAAGCGCAGACCATTTGCACTCCCGAAACGCTTCCGGACGGTAACGGCGATCCCTGAGGGTCAGCCGGTCCGGATGGTGCGTCATAGTCACCAGTTGCTCTTCGCTCCTTGAAAAATGCCATCCCTCCCCCACCATCCTCATGAAGAGATCGTAATCCTCGGGGATATCCCCGTGGAGATAGCCTCCCAGATCAAGGAAATCCCTTTTTTGTGCGAACCAGGTCGGATGGGGATAGGCACAATCAATGTAGGCTTCTGCTCGGACCAGTTCCTCTGATGTGATCTGATCGACCCAGTGTTGAAAACGGGACATCCCGCCACGGATCCGGACTCTGGCTCCGACGAGGATCTTTCTCCTCTCCCTGTGAGCCAGGTCCAGCTGGATGGAGAGGCGGTCAGGATGCGCCGTATCATCCGCATCCATGCGGGCAATGTAGGAGCCCTCGGCAAGTGACAGCCCCCGGTTCAAGGCGGAGACAATCCCGGCATGTTCTTTAACGTGGACACAGAACCGGGGATCACGAAAAGCAAATTCGTGCGCAACCGCAAGCGTCTCCGGGGAAGGACCGTCTCCAATCAGGAGGCATTCCCAGTCTGGAAAGGTCTGAGCTCGAACGCTTTCGAGACATTCACGAAAAAGGGATGGGTTGTCTTGAAAAAAAGGCAGAACCACCGATATCTCCGTCATTCCATCGATTGTAACGTAAAAAAAGGCCCCCCGGGACGGGGGGCCTTAATGAGCGTTGGCGGAAAGACAATTACCTGGAGAAGGGCCTTTCGTGTCTGCGGGTCGGGACGGGCGGCGCCTCAAAAGTTTCCGTGGCGACACCCTGCTGGATCTCCTTGGTGGAGAGATCCCGGACAAAGGCAACGACACCCAGCCGCGACATATCCCACCAGATATCTGCCATATAGTCGGCTGTAACTTCTACCCTGTCGGTTCCATTAAAGGATATGTCCCCTTTGTGGATCCTTTTCAGACCCAGGTGCGGAATATCGGGGTCGGAGTCTTCATAGAGCTTCTGGTAGACAGCAATGACAAGCTCATAGTTTCCGGACATGGCAGATTCCGGCGTAATTCCGACGACAACTGAACCGCTATACTGATCCTCATTGATGGATGCGGAAATGTCCATTACACAGGGGGAGGGAACGGACGCTCGTCCGACATAACCTCCAAAATAGTATTTATAGGTGGCATCTACATCAGAACCCATGGCGCCTTCCCGACGTTCCACTCCGTCCCACATGCCGGTGGGTTCTCCACGGGCACTGTAGTAGGTCATCATGTCGCGGTAAACCGCGGCGTTGTAATCTGAAACCCAGAGAATGGAAACAAACTTGTCAATCGGGTAATCTGCTTGAAGCTGAACGGTGGCCCGGAACCCGGTCCTGCAATACGGTCAATCCAGGGAGCCCATCAGTTCAAAGATCGGCGTCCTCCTTGCGGCGTAAAGTGACGAAGTAAGAAGCAAACATAACATAAAAAATCGTTTCATTTGGACCTCCTGAAATTCCTGTATAATACACCACATGATCAAATACTTGTCAAGTTTGCTAGTACTCTTTTTAAGTATTCCTGCTCTCTTTGCCGGGTGTCCCGGGTGTGGCGGATTCAGCGGTCAATCCGGATCCAATGCTCTGGGAATCATTGGTTCCCTCTCTTCCGGAATGGGGGATCCCGCGAACTTTATCACGCTGACCTATTCGGAAGGATCCTACGGTCCTCAGGACACCTCCAAGGTTCTCGCTGGCCTGAAATATAACCTAAACCACTGGCTGGGCCTGCACATGGCCGCCACCTATCTGGACAGCGAAGGAACCGTTACTCTTCCATGGGACGAAATCGAATATGCCACAAATGGCGTAGGGGATTTAGCATTTGCTGTAACAGCGGATCTCACCGGCCGAACAAAGTTTACACCCTGTCCTGTCGATGGAAATTTCCTTCCGATCAAGGATTTTCTGCATATCATGGCGATGGCCGGGACCTCATTCCCGACGGGAAAGTACACCTATGAAAACGACTACGGCCTGTACCCTTCCGAATACCAGCTCGGTACTGGAACCTACGATCCCTTCGTCGGTGCGGCTCTCTTTAAACGGTGGGGGCGCTGGCAACCCCAGCTGACAACGGTTTACAAGTTCTCCGGCGGAAAAAATGATGCCAATTACTGGAGAGGAGATGCATTGCTCTCAAAGCTGGATCTGATCTATTTCATCAATCCTTACAAGAAGATCACAGTGCTGGCGAGCATCACCCACTCCCGTGTATCGGATGATGAACGTGATTACAGCTGGGGAACGGAAGATATGTACCTGGAAGTTACGGGAACATCCGGAAACACTACGATGGGAACCCTGGCCTGGGGAATGGAGATCATCGATCGCCTGCGGATCAACCTTGCCTGGACGACCTCAATCCAGGAACCCGATTCCGCAGACTCTGCCGGAAAATCGATCGGAGACCAGTATTCGGTCGGATTCGGGTACCGGTTCGGCAAGTAGGGCCTGGTACCGATTCTGAACTAATTTATCGAAAACTCGTATACCCTGACATTGAAATCAACATTCAGGAGGTTCGTATGCTGAAACGAACTGCAATGTGGATTCTCTGTCTGGGGTTCACGGTTCAGGGAGTCTTTGCCCTCGAGGGCCGGCTCTTTTTCCATCCTGACCTTTATCAGGACAAGGCGGTCTTCACCTTTGAAGACGACCTTTGGCTCGCCGACCTCAACACCGGCACGGCGGATCGAATTACGTCCCATCCCGGCTATGAGTCGTACGCGAAGTTCAGTCCGGACGGAAAATGGATCGCCTTCACTGCAAACTACGACGGGGGAACCGATGTGTACCTTATGCCATCGACGGGAGGGGAACCGATTCGTCTGACCTATCACCCCACGGGTGATTATGTCCAGGGATTCTCCTCCGACGGATCCCATGTCCTCTTTACCTCCCGGCGTGAATTTTTTACGCAGCTCTACCAGGTTCCCGTCAGCGGCGGGTACCCTGAACTCATACCCCTTGACCAGGTTCGTTATGCGTCCTTTGCCCCGGATGGAACCAAGGTGGCCTATAACCGCTTCGCTTCCGATCGGATGAACTGGAAGGGCTACAAGGGCGGTCGCCAGCAGGATATCTGGGTCGCGGATCTTCCCGCGGGTACTTTTACAAAGATGACATCCTGGGCAGGATACGATGTGGCCCCCATGTGGTTTGGAAAAATGATTACCTTTGCTTCGGATCGGGAAGATAAGAGAATGAACCTCTATTCTCTGGATACCAGCTCGGGTACCGTTACCCGCCTTACCTTTTTGAAGGATTGGGACGTCGAAATGCCGTCCCTTGATGAATCTACGGGCAACATCGTCTACGTCGCAAGCGGCCGATTGAACATCTACGATCCTGCAGCCCGGGAAAGCCGCGTCGTCCCTATCACCATCCCGACGGACCGATGGCAGATGCGTGATTTTTCCGTGGACCCTGCTGACTATATTCACAGTGTATCTCCCGGATCGAAGGATCTTATCCATGTGGTTGAGTCCAGGGGAGATATCTTCCTGATCGATGACGAGAAGGAAAAAACCGTGAACCTCACCGCAACATCCGGGTCCAGGGAACTGGAGCCTGCCCTGTCTCCGGACGGATCACGGATCGCCTTTTTCTCGGACAAAACGGGAGAATTTGAACTTTACGTCATGGATGCCAAACGGGGTGCGGAGTGGAAACAGCTGACCCAGGGATCCAGGACCTTTTATTACCATATTCAATGGTCTCCCGATGGCAAGAAGATTCTCTTCGGGGACAAGAATTACACCCTGACCTATATCAGTGTGGATACCGGCCAGGGCGTAATCGTGGACGATGGACGATATCTGAAGGACAACGAAATCTTCTGGGAAGTATCTGATTACACGTGGTCTCCCGATTCCCGTTATATTGCCTACTCCCTACCCGTGGAAAACATGAATAACGCCATTACTCTTTATGACACCACCACCGGGGAAAAGCACCCGCTTACAAATGGGTATTACGACGACTACTCTCCCGCGTTCGATACAAACGGACGTTACCTCTATTTCCTTTCCAACCGCCATTTCAAGCCCCTGCTCGATCCCTTCATGGACAACAACGTCAACATCGATATGACCCGGGTCATGATGGTCCAGCTTCAGAATGGCGAGCCCTATCCCTTTACGCTCCGATGGAAGGCCTTTCTGGATGAATGGAAACCCGCCGATCCCGTCACTGTGTCCATCGATTTTGAGGGCCTGAGCCAAAGAATCTTCTCCACACCCGTGGAACCGGGGACCTACAAGTCCCTGAAGGCCGGTTCGCTGCAAGTCTGGTACCTGTCCAAGGAATCCTTTGGATTTCCCGGGATAGAAGAGTTCTTCCACCCCAAATCCGTAAGGGACTACACCCTGAAATCGTATGACATGAAGGAGAAGGATGGTAAGGATGTCCTTGACGGCATTGGCTTCTTCGAACTTTCTGCCGATCGATCCAACATTGCCTACATGGCGGGAAAAACCACCGGAATTGTTGATGCCGCCACGGGAGGAAAGGTCGGTGACGGAAAGGTGCAATGGTATGGAACCGACTATACCGTCAACACCTCCGCCGAGTATGCGCAGATTTTCAGGGATGTGTGGAGACAGATCCGGGACTTTTTCTACGATCCCAACATTCACGGGAAGAACTGGCCGGGCATCTATGCCAAATATGCCGAACTCGTTCCCTTTGTGGCAACGCGTGAAGATATCAACTACCTGATCGGCGAGATGATCGGGGAACTCACGGCGTCCCACGAATACATCATCGGTGACGGCGGACCGCAGCGAACTTCCTTTGATCGTGTCCGGGCCGGCCTCCTCGGCGCATCCATAGAGCTGGACAAGGAGGCGCGGCTCTATCGGATCACGCGCGTTCTCCAGGGACGTTCCGACAGGGATGAGTACCGTTCCCCCCTCCAGGCTCCGGACATCGGAAACGTGGAAGGGTTTTACATCCTTCGTATCGATGGGGAGGATGTCCTCCCGAACAGAAATTTCTGGTCTTACCTCGAAGGGAAATCGGGCAAAGAAATCACGATGACGGTCAATAAAAAACCCGAAATCAAAGATGCTCGAACGATTACTCTGGAAACGCTTCGTTCCGAGTATGCGCTCCGATACTGGGATTCCATCCAGAGAAATATTGAACGGGTCAGGAAAGCAACCGATGACAGAATCGGTTATATGCACCTCTCGGACATGGACGAAGAGGGATTGAGCCAGTTTGAAGAGGCCTTCCGCGCCCTTCGGTACAAAGACGGTCTGATCATCGATGTTCGATACAACGGCGGTGGATTCGTCTCATGGTTCATGATTGACAAGCTGGAACGTCTGGTCCATTTCCTGGCGCAGACCCGGGACTTTGCCCCGATGTATTACCCTCATGGAACCAGGCGTGGGCCCATCGTTGTTCTTTGCAACGAGGGAACCGGATCCGACGGTGAGGTCTTCACGGAGCACTTTAAGGAGGCCGGCCTGGGTACCGTCGTCGGAACCCGAACCTGGGGCGGACTTATCGGAATCATCAATATGGTTCCCCTTCTGGATGGAGGCATGGTGACTCAGTCCAACGTGGGGTTTGCCAACCTGCGGGGATCCTGGGTCGTGGAAAACCACGGTGCCGAACCCGACATCGCCGTGGAAATGTCCCCCGAAGCGATCCTCAAGGATGAGGATCCTCAACTTGACTATGCCATCAGCCTGATTCAGAAGCAGGTAAAGGAAAATCCGCCCGTAAAACTCGTCCCACCACCCTTTCCTGTTAAATAGAATCCTGAAAGAGAAAAGTTTACAAGGCCGGGATTTTTCCCGGCCTTTTCTTATGGGAAAAGTCTCCTGAAAAAATGTGATCTGTCTCACAGGAAAAAACCTCGGAATCGTGTAATAATAAAATCAGAGTAATCGAGAAACGTTTTATCCCGCGAACAGGCATATGCGGGCGCCATTCAATCAGGAGGTGGGCTATGAGGCGTGCAACTCTCTTCATTCTTTCCACAATCTTCCTTCTTTCTTCAATTCTGTATTCAGATACGTCTCTCACAATGGAGCAGCGCATCGAGGTGCAGAAAAATATTGAGAGAATCCGATATTCCAGAATGGTCTGGCCGAAGGAGAATAAATTCCCCAGGCCGACCTTCGAGGAGGCCGTTCCCGATTCCCTCCTGGAAAAGAAAGTCGAGGTTTATCTGCTGAAAAGCCGCGCCCTGGACTACTTCTGGGGCCGTCCCCTGACCGGTCAACAGCTCCAGGCGGAGATCGAACGCATGGTCCGGGATACCAAGGATCCGAAGGGATTGCAGGATCTCTTCTCCGCCCTGGGGAATGACCCCACATTGATCGCTGAATGCATCGCCCGTCCGGCCCTCGCAGAGCGTCTTATTCATCACTACTATGCGACGGATGACTCGATGCATGCATCAGCCCGAAGAGATGCCGAAGCCCTGCTGGCCCGTCTGACTCCTGAGAATTTTTCTTCCCTTGGTAGTGATCGATATGTACCTGTTCATGTGGTACGAGAAATGTCTTCCATTGCCGCGGGAAACAACACCATCCGCCTGAAGCCGGACGATTTTAAACTATTGACGGAACCCTTTCCAACTTCATCCACGATTTCGCAGGTTATCGAAACACCGGAAGCCTTTGTGATTTACAAAACCGAAACGCGGGGTGAGGATTTTCTGACGGGCGGAGTGATTCGTATCCTCAAAAAGCCCTATTCCCAATGGTTTCTGGAAGAGGTGACACAAAAACTCTCTCCATATGTTATCGAGCCTTCCCATGCATATACTCTGCCTGTTATCAACGATACCGGACAGAGGTTTGTGCCTGTCACGACCCCCAACATGTGGAAACCGCTCTGGTACATTCCCGAACCCCGAATCAATCACACCGCCATCTGGACCGGTAATGAAATGATCATCTGGGGAGGACTGGGGACGGACTGGGCTTATCTCAACAGTGGCGGCCGCTACTCTCCGGATATATCTTCCTGGACCTGGACAAGCCTCAACCTGGAGGACTGCCCGGAAGGTCGAGCCAAGCATACGGCCGTCTGGACCGGGCGTGAAATGATAATCTGGGGTGGCGAGAGGGCGTTCAACTATCTGAATTCCGGGGGACGATACAACCCAACAACGGACTCATGGATCCCGACCGACGAAACCTTTGCACCTTCAGGCAGGCACCGCCACACCGCCGTTTGGACCGGACGGGAGATGATTATCTGGGGAGGATATGACGGATTAAATTTCCTGCGCACCGGCTCCCGTTATGACCCGACGAAAGACGGCAGTGGCCAGGATCCGTGGGATTCAACATGCGACACACAACCCACCTGTAACGCTCCCTTTGCCCGCGCAGACCACACGGCCGTATGGACGGGTGACCAGATGATTGTCTGGGGAGGCTATGGATGCACCGATGCTACATGTTCCGGCCAGGACTATCTCAACACGGGATCCAGGTACAATCCGACCTATCAGGATGAGGGGATCACTCCGTGGACGGACACCTACTATGATGACTGGTCTCCCTCGAAGCGGTTTCACCACACGGCCGTCTGGACAGGAACATCGATGTTGATATGGGGAGGCTATGGGTGTGCCGATCCTCCCGCCTGCACGTACAGCAGCCCGTTGAACACGGGCGGCGACTACCATCCTTCGGGAAACTGGTGGGGGTCGATTGATACCACCGGGGCCCCAACGGCCCGGGCCTACCACACAGCGGTCTGGACTGGAACCAATATGATTATCTGGGGAGGTTATACCGGATCGGGGGACACCGATACCGGCTCCCGCTGGGATCCGACAAATTGGGGCTGGACAGTCATGGATACAACAGGAGCCCCCACCGCTCGAGAGGGTCACACGGCAATCTGGACGGGGACGGAGATGATCGTCTGGGGCGGTCAGGATACGATGAGCAACTTTTTCAGCTCAGGGGGACGATACAACCCAAGCCTTCAGGATCAAAACATGGATTCCTGGCTGGATACGGCTCCCTCCGTCATGTCCGTTGTTCCCTCAGCTCGCCAGGAAAACACCGCCGTCTGGGACGGGTGGGAGATGATCGTATGGGGCGGGTTTGAAGTTACGATGCAGCAAAGCGCCACGAATTCCGGAAGCCGATATGAGCCCGTATACGATTCCTGGTACGCAATTGACTACACGGATCCGGAAACACCTTCACCCCGTGGATTCCATACGGCCGTCTGGACCGGAGACGAAATGATTGTCTGGGGTGGAAATGGTGGTGGAGGAATGCACCTCGGTGATGGGGGACGGTATTACCCGCTCAGTGATTTCGGCCCGGGTTCGGACTGCTGGGTCAAAACCAATGACTATATGAGCCCGGCTCAGCGGTATTACCATACTGCGGTCTGGACGGGGGACAAGATGATCATCTGGGGAGGAAACGGATGCATTGATCCTCCTACCTGCACAACCTGGGGTCTTTTAAATTCCGGCGGACAATACGATTTGTTTACCGATACGTGGGAACCGACCACGACGGACGATTGTCCAACCGCCAGGGAGGAGCATGCCGCGGCATGGGCCGGCGGATCAACCCAGGCCATGGCAATCTGGGGAGGTCGCGATGCTTCGTCGATTCTGAATGATGGAATGCTCTACACACCGGGAACAGGAGCCGGGGACGGGGGATCATGGACGACTATGAACGGCACGGGAGCCCCGGGTCCGAGGAGCCTCCATACGGCTGTATTTGCGGAAGAATATGACGATTTTGGAGATGTGAAACGGGAAAGTGTCATCGTATGGGGTGGACGGAACTGTGCAAGCTTCATGTCCGGATGCACAGGGGAAACATGGTTGAACGATGGCGGACTGTATGATCTCTCGACCCATTCCTGGACAATTCCATGCGTGACCTCCACCTACCCCTGCTATGCTCCGGATGCTCGAAAAAATCATTCCGCCCTGTGGACGGGCACGGAAATGTTTATCTGGGGAGGAGAGAGGAAAGGTCTCTTTGATGAAACCCTCTACCTGAACGATGGGAGGATGTACGATCCCGGTTCCGACACCTGGGAAGCCGTGTACGATTACAACAACCCGACAGGGCGATCCCGCTATACAGCGGTCTGGGCGGACGGAGGGATTATAATCTGGGGCGGTTTACCGATGACTCAATCGGGCGGCATCTACTACCCCAACACAAAACCGACACCTTTCCCCATGTTGGCCAACGATCTGGCTCAGTATGATCCCGGATATGGCACACCTGCCTGTACGGTACCCCAGAGCTTTTGCGATACACAGACTCTCACAACTTCCCTCGTTGACAGCAGAGATGACATAACCGATAACTATATGAATCCCCACCCGGAGCCCAATACACCCAATACCCTCGATGGATGTACGGATGGAGATATCGGCACCTATCATCAGGAGGAGTCGATCGATCGGATCCGAATTTCGACTTTAGATGGATCCGTGATGAGCGTTGGAAGCGACGTCCGCATTGATGTTACGATCTGGGCCCCCAATAACTGGACCAATGCGTACCTTGACCTCTATCACACCTACGATCCAACCCCGACTCCAACCTGGGATTATGTCGAAACTCTAATGCCGGATCGGTACGGATTGCAGACCCTGTCTTTCTATTACACGATCCCGAACGGAGGGGAAACGGGAGAATCAGACAGTCGCGCCATCCGTCTACAACTCCGAACGACGGGGTCCCTGGTTCCCGATTCACCGTGTGTTCAGGATATTGTGTGGGGGGATTCATATGAACGGGATGATCTGGTCTTTACGGTCAGCACCTTTTTCCAGGCCCCGAACTTCGTCCTGGGTCAAACCTCGAACCTGATTCTGGATGGTCTCAATTCGATGACAGGATCCAACCCAAAAACGTGGCCTCCGTATGAAGATTCCTACGACTCCATCCCCGACCCGGACGGGTTCGAGTGGTTCATCAAGCATCCGGAAGAGACCTTTACGAAGGATTCCTGTCTCGCCGCCGTCAGCGGTGTGGACTGGATTGGATCAAGGGTTTCCCTGCAGGAATCGGATTTCGATTACATTGTGGACCATCCGGGCCCCTACCCGATCTGGCTGCGTGTAACGGACGAGCTGGGTAAACAGAACTGCATCGATACATGGCTGAATATAGAAGACGGTGTGGCACCCAATAATGTCGACCTATGGGTTCCCGACGGCGGGGAATCCTGGCCCTACTCGCCGACATCGGACAACCGGAAATCCCAACTTATCGTCTGGGACGCCCAGGACAACTTTATCCTGTCCCGGTACAGGCTCTCCTATTCGACCGATGCCGGGACAACCTGGACCATGATTACCGATACGAATAAGGATTTCTCCAACACGACGCCCGTTGCCATTCCCGATGACGATCCGAACGGTGCGACTTCCACCATTGTCGTAACGGATACACAGCGAATCCAGGACATCAATGTCACGGTCGACATCACGCACACCCATGATTCGGATCTGACGATCATTCTGATCGCTCCCGACGCAACGGAGATCACCCTCTCTTCGAATAACGGAGGCAGCGGAGACAATTACACGAATACCACCTTTGATGACGAAGCACCCTTCCCGATTTTCTGGGGAGTACCGCCCTTCACTGGTAATTTCTGGCCGGAACAACCCCTGAGTGATCTCGACTTCACGAGTGTCAATGGAACCTGGACGCTGAAGGTGATCGATGATGGTTGGGCCGGGGAAACAGGAACATTAAATTCCTGGAACTTGAAATTCACCTATGAATACGACAATTCCTTCTGGTGGAGCCTACCCACCCAGTCAGAAGCGGCTGCCGCGGGTCAGACCTTTCCCTCGGCGGAGTGCCGGGTCAAAGTGGAAGTCTGGGATGAAGCCGGGAATCACGATATTGTGGACTCCACCGACATGTCCGAATATAACTTTTACATCGTTCAGCCCACGACAACATCGGTAAAGACATTAATCCTCTGGAACTCGGAGCGGATGTGCGAACAGCACGATACGACACCGGGCTGCAGCTGTGCCGATATTTTCGGTACAACCTGTGACACCACCCAGGAGCTGGATTACAAGCTGGAAGAGCTTGCTGAGCACCTGAAGGTGACAGGGAAGGTCCTGGACCTGGCCAACATTCCCGCCGTAAAGACGGCGTATACAGCCTGGGACAGCGATCCGACCGACCAGGTGATGGCCAATGCCGTCGCTCAGGCGATCCGTTCTTACCTCTACGGAGCAAACGGGCAGATCAGCAAAACCTATACCAACACCGAGTACATCATGCTTGTCGGGGACGATCTGCAGATTCCTTTCTTCCGGATGACCGACGGGACGATGGTGGATGTCGACCCCGCAAAGAACTATTCCGAAAGCAAGTATATCGAAGAGGTTGATCTCAATTCTTCCAGCTCGGTGGGATCAGCCCTACTCCAGGGATATTTCCTGACCGATAACTACTACTCAGAATACAATGCTGAAGAATCCGGGATGGCGGAGCCCCACAACTGGATCTACCAGAACGACTATTCGATCGGCCGTCTTGTCGAAACACCGGGACAGATCGAAAAGACGATCAACATCTTCCTTGCCCAGAATGGCCAGCTCGATGCCGCCAGTCCCTCGGATAAGGTCCTGGTAACCGGCTTCGACTTCATCTACGACGCCGCGAAGAAGATCAAGGACTCCTTCCGGACCGCGCATGGAAACGGATCGGTGGACTGCCACCTGGACGATCCCCTCCGATCGGAAGACCCGGCCGCAATCGATTGTGACGTACCGGATACGGACCCTACATCGGAAAAACCCTATCCGCCGTCCACGTTTGCTTCATCATTCCTTCCGGCGGCTCCCCACAAGATCAATTCCATTCTCACCCATGCGAACCACTACTCCTTTTCCGCCTCCAGGGGGGATACAACATCCGACGACGTTCTCTATTGCACCGACGCCTCCTATGATGCTACGTACTGTTACCAGGGTGGCGACATCGCATCCTCGGCCAACAACCTGAAATCATCCATTCTCTATACCTCCGGCTGCCACAGCGGCCTTTCCATTCCCTCCAGCGATGAACCCGACACCCCCCTCGACCTCCCGGAGATCATGGCGAACAAGGGAGTTGTCGGATACATCGGGAATACGGGATATGCGTGGGCGATCAAGTTCGGACGGGGGCTTACGGAAAGGCTCATGCAGCTTTTCACCGATGAACTTCTTGATAACAATTCCATCGAAATCGGAAAAGCCCTGGCCAACGCCAAGCGGACCTATTACCTGGAGGAAAAGCGTTACGACGTCTTTGACGAGAAGGTCATGCATGAGATGACCCTTTTCGGAATTCCCAACTATCTGATCGTCACCGGAACTGCCCGGACAGAACGATCGGACGGGGAACTCCCGGGAGCCATGGGACCGGACCGCGGATGCGCAAAGGGAATCTGTGTGGAAAAGACACTCAAAAGTGACCCCTCCCTCTTTGATTTACCCGACAAGGTCACCGAGCTGGAATTGAACTTCACGTTTGGAGCGGGTACCTACGAGCTTATTTCGATCCCGAGTGAAGGAGATTACTACGAACTCAACGGCGTTGCCTCAGGGGAAACGGGCGACGCCATCCAGCCCAAGTTCGTCTACGACTCCTACCTGTCGGGAACAAACGACCACGGTGTCCTCTTTACGGGCGGAACTTACACAACGGAGAGTTTTGCCCCCCTCGCGGCAGTTCCCAAATCCACGGCGACCGACCCCAATTCGGGTGCCGGGCCATTACCCGCTAAGAGCGCATTTCTACCAGGATTAACATCCTCACAGGACACAAAATCTGTTTCCGGGCTTCGATCTGAGGACAGCGCCTATCTGAACCTCGTGACTCATACGGCTTACTACAACGGGGATACGGGAATAGAGAGCAAATTCGACAAGATGTCCTTTGTCGTCTACTACCACAAAGATCTGGAGGGAACACCATTTCCTTCGACAGGAGCACCCGTTGCCATTCCGGACGATGATCCCTCCGGCGGGACTTCTTCGATCCTTGTCTCAGAAAGCGGAATTTCATTAATTGAGGATGTTGATATAGAGATGGCGATCACCCACCCCAGGGTCAGTGATCTCCAGATTTCCCTGATCGGCCCCGATTCCACAGAGATCATTCTCAGCGATGGAACTGACGTTTCAGGATCGAATTTTACCGAGACGGTCCTGAGTGACGAAGCATCGACGGCACTGGACGACGGAACGACTCCCTACATGGGGACCTTCCAGCCAGACAATTCCCTGACGGCCTTTGACGGAAAGATCGCGGATGGAACCTGGACCCTCAAGGCGGTGGACAGCGTTACGGGGGAAGCAGGAACGATCGATGAATGGAGCCTCACCTTCCACTATACGGCTCCGGTCATTTCCGATCCGGGCGCCGGAGGATTTCACACCCTGGAAGGCATGACGGCCCACTTCACCGTATCGGTTACCGATCCTTCAGGGGTTTACAGGGTTGTCGTTACCTACAATGACACCCGCCCCACGGAAAGTAAGTGGAAGTCCATCGACCTCACGTACAATTCATCCACCGGTGTCTGGCAAGGAAGCCTCGACCTGAAGGGCAACATTACTTACTACATACAGGCCGTAGACAATGTGGGTGTAATAGGTCAATTGACGGAGTCGGGGGAAGATACGAATAGTAATGGAGTCAAATATGGGTCAACCTGGGAGTACAGCAAAACCTTCGACATTACCCTTGCAGACAACGATGAGGGCGAAGGAGACGGACTCCCTGACCCGTGGGAGGATCTCTATTCCTGCGTCAATTCCACAACCAAGGATGCCTCGATCGATTTTGACCAGGACGGCCTGACCCATCTCCAGGAATTCGAGAATGATACCAATCCATGTGACGGGGACACCGACGGAGGCGGCGACAACGACGGCTCCGAATTGAACAATGGAAGATCACCTCTGATTCAGGGAGACGACAAACACATCACCATCACCTTTTCTAAAGTTCCTCCCGACAACCTTGACTACCTGATCGAATGGCCCAACGGTACCGTCCACACCGGGGATTGTACGCTTGATATAAACATGGGAGACAACAACATCATTGATGGTCCCTACTGGGTCTACCGTTCCACTGATCCCTACTTCGATGATTCTGAGACCCTCGTAACCGCCCTGGCTACGGGAACGCAGTGTTACCTGGACGATACAGCCAGTGGAGACACGTACTTCTACAAGGTCTGGAATTACGGACTCGACACACCTGCACCCATTGTCGCTGCGGTTCTCCCCTCAACTGGGCCGGAATTAGTCCAGACCAGTGTTACGGTGTACGGGGACAACTTCCTGAACGGGGCCACGGTCACCTTCTGCGGAGATCCGGCTACCAACGTCACAGTGGTAACCTCAGGGAAAATCACTTGCAAAACTCCGGCACATTCTGCAGCCACCTGTACTGTTCGGGTTACAAATCCCAATGGACAGTATGGAGAAAAATCAGGAGCGTATGAGTTCCAATAGTCGAAACTGCTAACTAACGAAAGGGCCCTCCGTTCAGGAGGGCCGTTCTTTTTGTTTCAGCATGGGATGAAGATTACTGTATAAAGATGCTAACGCTGTATGGTCCCTCTCATTGAAAGATGACATTCCTTTTTCATACCACATTCTGGCATTCTCCACGTCATGCAATTCAATCGAAACTTCAGCGAGATTGTAATACCCGTAACATGCCCGTTCCATCTCCCCAGTATCTTCGTAAATCGCATTCGATTGCAGATAATAATCATACGCAGATTGGAAATTACCCAGATAATATTGTGTGATTCCCATCAGATTATAGCATTCAGCTTCCCCATTCCTCACTCCATAATTAATAAAATGAAGCAGTGCTTCCTCAAGATGGCGGAAGGCTTGTTCATAATTCTGCATATCGATTTCAATATTTCCCAGGTTCAACAGGATGGTGGCCAGGAGGTAATAATCCCCAAAAGATTCAGCTTCATTGAATAATCGAGTATAAATTTCTTTCGCTTCGAGATGTTTCCCTGAGTCCAGCAGCATGGCGGCTCTGGCATTTTCAAGTTTTAGATATTCGTAAACAAAACAACGTTTTATTGCCAATTTTTCTCCCTCATCAATACAGTCAAAGGCTTTTTTAACCTCACCTCTATGGATGGCGATGTGGGCCATGTAAGTAAAGACTGTCAGAGGTACTTTTGATTCACAATTGGCTTCAATATCCCCGGCTGCGATCGTAAAAGATGGAAGCGCCCGATCAAAACGACCGCGCCGGTATTCCGCCACGCCAAGAAAGTAATGGAGCTTGGGTGCGATTCTCCTGACCACTTTTTGATCCAAAGTGAGAATTCGTTGAATCCGGGAGGTGCAGGCGTAATTGCCCATCTTTTGCAGAACTTCGATTTTCTGTAGATAGAAAAGAGGCCATTGTTCATGTTCCGAGCTTCTGCGGACGTTTCGCAGGATACCGTCGACAAGATTAGAAGCCTTCTTGAAGTCTCCGGAAAGGATGGTGGTTTCAATTAATCGCCCTGCAATAGCCCACTTTTCCGGTTTACGGGTATGTTTACGGTACTGATAGCAAAAGGAATAATATTTCCTGGATTCCGGAAAGGACATCTGCCGGAAGAGAGTTTCCGCCGCCCGCCGAGCATAGGGAAAGGCCCGCTTCTTTGCATCGGCAAGGATAAAGTGGTTGGCAAGGTTGGGGACAATCTCCTCATCCTCGCTTCCCAGAATTTTCTCGATTGAGCCGCCGATTACCCTGTGGTTCTGGCGGCGCACCTTTGCTGGAATGGCGTGGTAGACCGTTTCCTGGACCAGCGTGTGGGCAAAGGCCATTCCCTCCTCACCAACGGGGTGAAAATACCCAAGGGATATGAGATTATGCAAAACAGGAGCCTGAAAGGTGCGCCCCAGCGATTTCCTGAGAACCTCTCTTTGAAATGTGGGCCCCATGCAGGAAGCCATGCGGAGGTGGATCTGTTCCGGCATGGGCAGCTGTCGTAACTGGGAGATCACGATGTCGCTACCCGTGAGGGAATCTTCAAGCTTCGCCCCCCGGCGAATCGCCCACTCCCCCATCCGGCTTTCCAACATCTGGTTCTTTTTGAGATAGTCGATCAGCTGCTGGGTAAAGAAGGGATTTCCGCCCGTCCTTTCGAAGATGAACTCCACAAGGTCCTTTCTGACTTTCCCCTTCAGCCGGGATTCCAGCAGTAATTTCATATCGACCTGGTCCAGGTCAGCAATCGGTACTTCTTCCAGGGATGCTCTTCCCTTCAGCTCCTCCGGATCCCACCCTTCCCGGGTCGTTACGATGAGGCAGATTCTCTGATTACGAAAATGGTTCAGCAGGGCGACCAGGAGATCGTGGGAAAGTGTGTCAAACCAGTGAAGGTCGTCCAGAAAGAGGATCGTCGGCCTGTCTGTGCACATATGCAGGAGACACTGGCATAGCTGGTGGTGAAAGAGGTTTTTTCTGGTTTCATCGGCAACACCTGCATTCCCTTCAGAGGATTTCAATCCCCAGAAATCTTCGTGCCATGAAAGAGAATCTACATAGTGTTCATCTACGGATGAAAGAAGGTGAATAAGATCGTTACGATCCGGTTTCCTTCCCTTCCAGAAGAGGGCTGATAAAATTTCTTTCCATATTGAATAAGCATGGCTCTGGGTCGTTATCTCCGCCCGCCCCTGGACGACCTTCCATCCTTCCCATCGTGCCTGGTTCAGGAACTGGGCTACCAGGAACGTCTTTCCCGAACCCGGAGGGCCCTCGAGCAAAACCATTGAAGGATCTTTTTCCTTTGCAGAGACGAGATGTCGAATGAGAAGATCCAGTTCTTCACGACGGCCAATCAGTTCCGTTTTACTCTTTGCTCCGCGTCTTGTAAGACGTCGCTCGGTAAGCTCGAAGACTTCCAATGGATCCTGCTTTCCCTTAAAATTTCTCTTTCCCAGCGATCGCGCGGCATACCGATCTCCTGATTTCTCCTGAAGCTCCCGGCTGAGGCACACCTGTCCGCTTTCAGCGCCCTGCATCAGCCGGGCGGCAAAGTTTACGGCATCTCCCATGACCGTGTATTCCCACCTGCCTCCTCCACCGACGATTCCGGCGAAAACCTGACCCGAGTTCATACCCACCCCGAAGCCGATGTCCGGAAACCGTACCCTCATCGTATCCTTGACCTCGAGAGCCCACTGACAGGCCATTTGCTCGGCTTTTTCCAGCGCGTGAGGAGCACCGAAGAGAAGAAAACAGGTACTTCCCTTATCTCCCATCGATATCCGGTTCAACCGGCCTTCGTACCTTCGGGTAATTTCCATGATCGTCGTGAAGAACTCATGGAAATGGGCCAGGTCGAATGCTTCCCGGGTATAGGTAAACCCGCTGAACTTCATGAACACGGGAACGATTTTCAGAAGGGCTCCCACATAACGCTGAAAGCCCTGTTTTACCATCTGCCCGACCTCGGGAATCAAATAGGGCAGGACACGATCCGGTTTCGCGAATGGAATGAAATATTTTGCAGAATTTTGACTTGACCCCGTTACTTCGAGGATTCGAGCAAAACCGGTGGAGAGAGATTCGATCGATATGGCGGGGGGAAGAGTTCCACTTTCCGGGACCGATACAACAATATCGCCTGCCGTTGCGAGATGTTCGGCATCGGAGGTCAAATCAACCGGGGCACCGGCGAAGACGTAATCGCAACGGATTTCCGGATTGCCAACTCCAGCCAGAAGTACATCTCCCGAGGCAATCCCGATCTTCATCTTCAAATCGAATTTCTTTACGGGGGTCTTTATCCCCTGAAACCGCCCCATTTTCTCCTGCATCATGTGCGCAACTCTGGCGCAGCGGCAAAGAGTCCGACTTCCAGGGAAAAAGCAGAGAATGGCATCACCACCGAACTTCATCACCTGACCGCCATGATCATGGATCAGAGTAATCATCTCTTCAAAATAGCGGTTCAAAATATCGGTAAGGATTTCTGCGCCCTCGACTCCAAGGCTTGACAGTGCTTCGGACATGGGGGTAAAGCCTGAGACATCTGCAAAGAGAACCGATCCCTGCACCCACTTCATCCACGGTGTATGCGTGTCATACTTGCTTACAACCTGTGGAAGAAACTCCGCAATATTCATGGCGAAATTATAACACCGGCCAGCAGGAAGTCAGGGTCTGGCTGCTCCTGCCGCAATCGTCAGGACAGTCCAGTAATATTTCCGTCGGAATCCACATCGATGCCTTCGGCGGAAGGCACTTTCGGAAGTCCCGGCATCGTCATGATGTCTCCACAGTAAACTACGACAAAACCGGCTCCGGCGCTGACGGACACATCGGTCACAATCAATGTAAAGCCCTCTGGTTTCCCAAGGAGTTCAGCATCATCGGACAGGGAGTACTGGGTCTTGGCAATGCATACCGGAAGCGATCCGAACCCCTGTGCTTCGAATTGACGCAATTTCCTGCGAATCTTCCCCTCCATGGCGATCCCTTTGGCCCCATAAATTTTCAGCGCCACAGCTTCAATCTTTTCGTACAGGGACATTTCATCCGAATAGGTAAGGTTAATGGATGGGGCTTCCCTTTCCGCGACAGTCAAAACTTCCCGGGCCAGAGCTTCAGCGCCTTTTCCTCCTCTGCTGAAAACCTCGCTTACGGCCGCCGGGATTTTTTCATTTTCGCAAAGTTCCAAAGCCGTGCGGATTTCGTTCTCTGTGTCGCTGTTAAAACGGTTAAGAGCCACAACCACGGGTACGCCAAATCCTCTCATGTTTTCGATATGCTTGTGTAAGTTCACAAACCCTTTCGTTACAGCCTTCACATTTTCCTCATCGAGCTCTTTTAGATCGACACCTCCATGGAGCTTCATCGCACGGACCGTCCCCACGAGAACACAGACTGATGGAGCAGGAATTTTTCCCGTCCTCACGACGATATCAAAGAATTTTTCCGCACCGAGATCGGATCCGAACCCGCATTCTGTCACGACAAACTCTCCGAGGCTCAGAGCGGTCCTCGTCGCGATGATGGAGTTGGTGCCATGAGCGATATTGGCAAAGGGTCCACCATGAATGATCGCCGGCGTTCCCTCCAGAGTCTGAACCAGATTCGGATGGATCGCATCCTTGAGAAGGGCAGCCATGGCGCCGTGCGCGTTGATCTGACGGGCAAACACAGGCTTCCGATCGGGTGAATAGCCTATGAGAATGTTGCCGAGACGTTCTTTCAGATCGGATATGGAGGTGGATAGACAGAGAATTGCCATGACTTCTGAGGCCGCAGTTATGTCAAATCCCGTCTCTCTTGCAAGCCCTCGCAGCGGTCCACCCACACCCACGATAACTTCTCGGAGGACCCGGTCATCCATGTCCAGGACCCGTTTCCAGGTCACAAGCCGGGAATCAAGAAGGCCGCAGGCACCATCAAAGTGGAGCCGGTTATCCACCATGGCGGCAAGAAGATTGTGGGCGGATGTAATGGCATGGAGATCTCCCGTAAAGTGGAGATTGATCTCGTCGGAGGGAATGACCCGGGCCTTTCCTCCCCCCGTAGCTCCTCCCTTCATCCCGAAAACCGGGCCGAGGGAAGGTTCTCGCAGAGCCACAAGGGTCTTTTTTCCAAGACGACTCAGCGCGTCAGCCAGACCGATCGACATTGTCGTTTTGCCCTCCCCCGCTGGTGTCGGGGTCATGGCCGTAACCAGGATCAACTTTCCTCTGACGGGATGATTGACACATTCCCCCGAAAGTTGAATCTTGGCCATCTTCTCCCCATAGAACTTCAGGCACTGAGGATCCAGGCCGAGGGAATCAGCCAGATTTCGAATGGTCGTAAGGTTTAATGCTGCCTCCTGAAGGTATTGTTCGGTCATAAGCTCCCCCTTTGGTTTCAGCTTCATCCTCGTAAAGGATGGATGGAGACAATGTAAATTGTGAGCCTCATCACTCGGATTCGTTTCCTCTCTCCTATAGTATAAGGTAGGAATGAATGTTCGAAAAGAATATGTATTGCAGATTGCGGGTCTTAACCTGACTGTACGATGTACATCAAGTGACAGCAGGAGACATAAGAGACCGATTAGAAACAGGAATTTTTGTGCCATAATAGATTTATCGCGGAGCAGACGGAGGTCTGATCCGTCATGATGAGGAGGAGATCATGAGACGAGGATTGTGGCTGAGTGTCCTGGCGGCACTGATGGGAACGTGTACCCTATTTGCCGATCTTCAGCTGACCTTTGATGAAAGGGTGGAAGCCCAGAGGGCCATCGAACGGGTCTATTATCAACATCAGATATGGCCGAAGGATAATCCGGAGCCCAAGCCCTCCTTTGAGAAGGCCGTTTCCGAGGATATCCTCAGGCAGAAGGTTGAGAATTACCTTCTGAAAGCCATGGCTCTTCAGGAATTCTGGGACCATACCTTAACAGCGGAGGATTTACAGCAGGAGCTGAATCGAATTTCCAGGGAGACCCGCAATCCACGGATGCTGAAAGATCTGTTCGATGCTCTGAACAACAATCCTCGCACCATTGCAGAATGTATCGCTCGCCCGATCCTTACAGAGCGTCTTTTCTCCAACTGGTTTGCCTGGGATGAAAGAATTCATGCTTCACTCAAGGAAGATTTGAACCGGCAGATCGCCACGCTCGATCCCCTTTCTTTTCCGACCTGGATCGATGGTGATTATGAGAAGATCACCATTTTCAACGGATCACTGTCCTCTGCAGATTCTGATCGGAGTTATCCGGGAAGAGTTGTCGTATCGGCCGACTCTTTTTCCGAACTTAAAGCAAAGATCCTCCAGAGAGACGGTGTATTGACCCTGGAAGAAAAACGCGACCGCTTTATCATCCGGAGGAATCTCTCCATTTCAGATGAAGAAATCGAAAGTGAATTGAGACAATATGCAAAAATCAACCCCAAAGAGTGGCTGAGTAGACATTCCGATTATCTTGATTACTCAAAACTCAGGGGGGTCACCTCTGCGGGGGATATGGAACTCAGATCCCCAATTGTCGGAGAGGAAGTACCTGACTCATGGAGAATGGAATCCTTTGTCCCTGTGGGCCGCTCCGATCATTCCGCGGTATGGACAGGCACAGAAATGATTATCTGGGGAGGATTTTGCTGTGGTGACTCTTTCTTCGGTACGGGAGCCCGCTACAACCCCACGACGGACACATGGACCCCCACTTCCATGGTGAACGCCCCTTCCCCACGCGCGTACCATACTGCCATATGGACAGGCAACGAAAT
Source organism: Thermoanaerobaculia bacterium (assembly GCA_035593605.1). NCBI lineage: Bacteria > Pseudomonadati > Acidobacteriota > Thermoanaerobaculia > Thermoanaerobaculia bacterium. The sequence goes on from DAOSWS010000030.1 coordinate 38,194, forward strand.
GGTCATCTGGGGCGGAGGTGATTCGGATGAAGTCTTCAATACCGGCGGCATCTATGACCCCGTAAATGACACCTGGACGGCAACCAATACCTCGGATCCCGACCTTCCCTCCGCCCGGATGTACCATTCAGCAGTCTGGACCGGCCGCTATATGCTGATCTGGGGCGGCAATGAAGGCGGTTACCAGATGGTGACAGATACGGGAGGACGCTATATTCCCTATGGCACGTGGGTACCGATGAACAGCACCGATACGGACACACCCTCAGCCAGACAGCAGCACACTGCGGTATGGACCGGCAGAGAGATGATCATCTGGGGCGGCATCGACAATATCTATCCCCCTGCTACACTCGGCGGCATTTACGACCCCGGGTTGGACTCATGGAGGGGACACTCCACAACCGGCGTACCTGCAGGAAGAACCGGTCACAGTGCTGTCTACACGGGGACACGCATGATCATCTGGGGAGGAAATACGGGAGGTCTCAACTATACCAATACGGGAGGCCTCTACAATCCTGAATCCGATGTCTGGGAAGCAATTCCAGCAACCGGAATCCCATCGGCGCGCAGCAAACATTCTACAGTATGGACGGGCAACGAGATGTTGATCTGGGGCGGGGAAGATATTTCAGGAGAACTCTCTGACGGAGACCGTCTCGTACTGAATGTAAACCGCTGGTTCAACCTTTCAAGCACCAATGCGCCGGAAGCTCGAAAAGGCCATGCTGCGGTCTGGACCGGAAAGTACATGATCGTCTGGGGAGGTACCGGATATTCTCTCGGTTTTGACACGGGTGCCAGATACAATCTTATTAACGCCCAGTGGACCCCTACTGCTGTTTCAGACAGCGGAGAAGCCCGTTATGCGAGCTCCGCCGTATGGACAGGCAACTATATGGTCGTATGGGGAGGAAGGGGAATGAATGGCGCCCTGCAGTCAGGGAATCGCTATGACCCGGCAACCAATACATGGACGGACATGCCGGTGGATACCAGCACCCCGGAAGCCAGAGTGTCGCATATTGCAGTCTGGGATGGGGATGACATGCTGATCTGGGGCGGGGCATCCGGAGCGACCGGGCTTAACAGCGGAAGCGCCTATGACCCCATCTCAAATACCTGGTGGATGGATCTCTCTTCCACAGATGCTCCAACGGGTCGCTGGAGCCATACCGGTGTATGGAGCGGTACTGAAATGATCATCTGGGGAGGATCCAATGGCGGGATGGCTCCACTGGGGGATGGCGCGAAGTATTCAAAATCACTGGATGAGTGGTCACCCGTTGCCGTGGATGCAAACACACCCTCCGCCCGGGATAGCCATACCGCCGTCTGGTCCGGCTCTCAGATGCTGATCTGGGGGGGGTGGGACTGGTCCACCTGTTTAAATACGGGAGGCAGGTATACACCGGGAAATCCCGGATCGTGGCAGACGATGACCACTACCAATGCTCCCATTCAGCGAAGAGGGCACACAGCAGTATGGACAGGATCAGAAATGATTATCTGGGGAGGAGCAGACCAGGCAGGCATGAGTTTCACCTATCTGAACAATGGCGGACGATACACTCCCGGTGGTGCATGGATCGATGTCGACGACACAGATCCAGATACTCCCTCTCCCAGGCTTGGACACAGTGCTGTCTGGACCGGCAGGGAAATGATCATCTGGGGAGGAAGCGCAGGATTTTATTCCTTCATCGGGGATGGAGGCCGTTACGACCCTTCCATCTCTGATTTATGGAAACCTGTTGGCGATCCAGACAACCAGCCGGCCGAACGTTGGGGACATACTGCACTCTGGACAAACAAAGAGATGATTATCGTTGGCGGAGAACCGGCGCGAGGATTGGCACTCTATTACACAGATACTGATCCTGTTGCATCGATGTCTCTTTCAACTTCAATTGGTGGAGATCATTCTTTCGGATTGGGGCTCAGTGAAGAGCTCACGTTGAATGGGGCTTTTTCCACTTCAGGATCCAATCCTTACTCAGATCCTTCAAACGAGGACACCTATGATTCATTGTCGGAGTACTTCTGGTTTTTAAATCAGGCATGCACGGATCCACTCGTTTTCCATGAGCTTGAAGGATCATCACCGGCGCCATTATCGGAATCGGATTTAGCTTCGTATGGGATGGCAGAAATCGGCACATACCCGGTCAGTCTGCAGGTCAGGGATATCAACGGAACCACGTCCTGTGAGGATTCTACCTTAACGGTAGTGGATGGCCTTCCCCCTTCCATGAACCTGATCGTTCCCAATGGCGGTGAATCGTGGACCTATTCTCCTGACGTTCCTCCCCGTCACAACCATCTCGTGGCATGGAATGCGTTGGACAACCTTGGTCTTGATAGAGTGCGGATTTCCTATACAACACAGAGCGATCCGGGTGGGAGCCAGAATGCTGTCTACAATGCTACCTATGGTGCTCCCGCCTGCCTTACCATACCCTCTTCGTGTGACACTTTGACCCTTGTGGAAAGCCGGGATACGATTGCTGTGAAAAAAGAAACCAATCAACCTAACACGCTGGACGGATGTAGCGATGGTACATCCGGTACTTACCATGTAGATATTTCCGTCGACCGGATAAGGATCTACACTTCGGACGGGTCACCCTTTATGCAAGGAAAGACAGTAACCGTGGAGGTCACAGCATGGATTAACGATCCAGGTGCGAACCGTGTGGATATTTTTCATGCCCCCGATGCCGCTGGTCCTGAATGGTCTCTTGTGGCCTCCTTTACTCCATCGACAACCGGCATAGCAGTATTCACCGGGAGCTTCGTGCTTCCCTCTTCTCCTCTTCAGGCTGTTCGAGCCCAGATTCGTTATAAGGGTATGGCAGTTCCCTGTATGGTAAGTGCCAACAACATTAACGATCGGGATGATCTCGTTTTCGCGGTAGGACCTACATGGACCTGCATCGCGGATTCCTATGATCCTGCAGAGTGTCCTGCTCTGAACCTTGATGGATCCGATACGCTTGAAATCACCGATCAGACCTTCTGGTGGACGATGCCAACGTTAAATGAAGCGGCTTCCGATAATCAGGTGTTTCCTTCTGCGACATCCAAGATCAAGGTAGACGTCTGGGACGAGTCGGGGAACCATGCCTCGGACACCAGTGAT
>DAOSWS010000031.1 GCA_035593605.1 Thermoanaerobaculia bacterium
CAACTGAGTTTATTCGACTAATATTTGGACACTACTGGGACAGTCCCTATTTTTTTTGGTCAGATCTTTCTCATGAAGGCGCGGATGAAAAGGACGACCCAGAAAGTCATGTAGGTCATGAAGAGACCCAACAGCAGCCACGTTCCGGATCCCAATTTATGATCAGGAGTAAGGTTGGCCTGAAAGGTCATCTGAAAAATCGCAATAAAAAGCCCCATGACGCCCACCCCCAGCCATGCCATGTACTCTTCCATCATGTTAAATGCCCGATCCTTCCTCTCCGGAGTGAACCAGTAATCCTTATTGGGAAGATTAATGAGGGAAACAGGCATCTTTTTCAGAAGTTTGGGTAACAGTAAAAATATCAGCATCATGAAGGCGTTCATGGACCAGAAGAGAATAAAGAAGGAAGGGCGGGATGACCATCCGTTGGGATTTCCCGCCGCATCGAAGTGAGTTGCCATGCGCTCCGGCATCTTATCGTAATAGTAGATGGAAAGGATTCCCAGAATGATCAGTTCCAGGATCAGAATTCCTCTGGCATAGGCAGGCTTATCTTCCCGAACGACTGGTTGTGAATCCATCCTCTCATGGTATACGCTTTACAGGAGCGTTGTAAAGAGAGAAATCTGATAACGGTCTTGAATCCCTATCCTTACACAGCATCCTGGCTATTGTCTACCGGCCTCCCGCAGGATATCTTTTAAGTCATCCGGGGATGGAAGCCTTCCGGCGGACAGAATCTTCCCGTTTACGGCCAGGCCGGGAGTGGCCCATAAGCCGAGCTCGACCATCCGGTTTATGTCCTCCACCTTTACGACGTCCGCATCGATCCCGTTTTCCTCGACAATCCGCTTCGTCAACTCATACAGTTTGTTGCACTTCATGCATCCTGAACCCAGAATCTCAATTTTCATCCTTCACCTCTTAGTGATTTTCACAATCAGAAGATACTTCCATACACGATACCGGCCATGGTCGACATCACAACAACGATCAATAGATATACAACTGTCTTCTTTGTTCCCATGATGCTTCGAATTACAAGCATGTTCGGCAGGGAAAGAGCCGGCCCGGCAAGTAACAGGGCCAGAGCCGGTCCCTTACCCATTCCTGCTCCCATAAGACCCTGCAGAATCGGCACTTCTGTTAGCGTGGCAAAGTACATGAATGCACCAGCGACGGACGCAAAGAGGTTGGCACCCAGACCGTTTCCGCCCACAAGCTTCTGTACCCATTCCATGGGAAGGATCCCGGCATTGGACTCGGGTCTTCCCAGGAGAAATCCCGCAGCCAGAACACCCAGGAAGAGAAGGGGAAGAATCAGCTTCATAAAGGTCCAGGTCTCACCGATCCACTCTTTTCGCTCTTCTCCTGAGTACCATCGAAAGGAAGAATATAGAACCAGCACCAGGGACAGACCGGCCAACCACCAGTGGACAGAGTGGACATAATTAAAAAACCCTACAGATTCCGAAGGTTTTCCCCAGGCAGCAAAGATCAGGACCATAACCATAGCGACGAAAAAGAGAAGAGATTGCCAACCCGGCCGCCGGGGAGCGGGAGCTTCCATCCGGACAAAACCTCCCTCTCCGCCGCCAGGTTTCTCCCGGCGGAACAATACTTCCATGGTCAGTCCAATCAGGATGGAAAAGAGAACGGCTCCTACAGCACGAGCCAGCCCCAGTTCGGGGCCCAGCACTCGGGCGGTTAAAACGATCGCAAGGATATTGATCGCAGGACCTGAATAGAGAAAAGCGGATGCCGGACCAATTCCCGCGCCTCTTTTATAGATGCCAGCAAAGAGAGGAAGAACGGTGCATGAACAGACCGCAAGAATGGTTCCTGACACAGATGCAACCGAATAGCTGATCCACCGGTTTGCCTGCGGACCCAGGTAATGCATGACCGATTCTTTCGACAAGAAAGATGCAATGGCACCGGCGATAAAAAAGGCCGGGATCAGGCAGGTCAGGATATGTTCTCTTGCGTACTCCTGAACCATCCAGAACGCTTCCATCAGTGCATTCTGAAACCCTGCATGGTCGAGGGGCATCCAATATGCTGCCAGGAATATTCCCAGGATCAAAAGAAGCTTATGCCATTCTTTCACAAAAGGCTCTTCCCAAACTGAAAGATCTGGTAAAGACCGACAAGAATAAAGATGGCGGCAATAAGGGGGCGAATGCGCTTCTCAAAATTTTGAAGACCTCGAATGATACGCGAAGCCATTTCCAGGCCAAGCGCAAGAAGAATTCCAATAACAAGAACCGGCAGGGCGGTCCCGACACCATAAACCGCCGCCAGAAGATCGCCCAGGGAGGCCGAAAGGGCGATGGGTATGAGTCCTCCGAAGAAAAGGGATGCGGAAAACGGGCAAAAAGCCAGGGCGAACCCAAATCCGATGATAAAAGAGGAAACCAACGGAATCTTCCCGGCCAGTTTCATGATCCCTTCTTTTGTATCCGTCTCTGCCATGGGCAATTTGATCCAGCCCATCAGGAGGATCCCAACCAGGATCAGGATCGGACCCAGAATCCAATCGGATATGGATATCAATGGATTGGCGACGGCCGCTATTTCAAGACTCAGATGCCGGATGGCAATGGCCAGCAGAGTGTAGGCCATGGCCCTGCCAAGGGTATACATCACCGTATCCAGCAGGACGAGTGTGATCCGTTCGAATCTTCGACTCACAAAGGCGACGGCGGCAATATTCGTTGCAAGGGGACAGGGGCTGATCGATGTCATCAACCCGAGCGACAAAGCTGCAACGAAGGGAAGCTGTTGGTCCATCAGGACTTGAGTTGGCGGGAGATGGACTCTACAACATAGGCCTGGTAGGCCTCCTTCCCCTCCTGGATTTTGGGCCACATTTTATCGAGGTTGATCCGTTCGGAGGATTCCCCTCGAGTAACGAATAGATAGAGAGAAGGTCCGAAGGCGCCAAAGGTCTTCGCCAGTGCCCGTTCTTCTTCTGTTCCATCCACTGCGACGCTTTTCACCGCAACGGATCCGTTTTTCATCTCCACCGGAAAGGCCTTTTCAACAGCTTCAAAGGACATGGCTTCCGCGTTTCGGCAGGAACTGCATCTCTTTTCACGGTGAAAGTAATACACCGTAACCGAAAGCTGGGAATTGATTCCCTCTTTTTGAGAATCATCGGTATCTCCGCAAAAAGCAAATCCAGATACCAGCAGGATAAAGAAAATAGCGGATGAGGCTGTTCGTTTCATCTTTCCCTCCAGGATTAATAAATTATCACCTCGTCATGAGATGAAGCACTGACCAACATTTATTTCGTGAGCGATGAATGTACGATCCGCACCTGATCACGAGCCTGCTTTTTAATTACCTGTCCAAACTCATCCATCAAATCAATGATTTCAGGGTAGAGCAGGTGAGGAATGGTTTTCGTCCCTTCCTTCTCCAATTCAACCAGACCTGCCTGAACCAGGACGTTCATATGACGGCTGATATTGACCGGGTGCTCGTTGAGGAGACCGGCTAACTCACACTGGCAGTTCTTTCCCTTTGATACGATTTCCAGGATGCGAATTCGAATCGGATGAGAAAGCGCTTTCATGAGTTCGGGAAGACGGTCTAAGAGCCATGGATTCATGAAAACCTCACATTTCAAAATTCATTACTTCGTTACGTTATAACGTAAGTAAGATATTGTCAAGCCCCCACACTTCAGCATCTTGCCCGTGAGATAAAAACCCGGGCTGGGTTTCCAGCCCGGGCCATGATCAGAACAGCGTTTTATTCCGGCATTTCTCTTATCTGGGCAAAGGTTATGCCCTAAAATTTATTTTATCCACTATTGCTTACAGGTGCAGGACGACTCCGGCAAACACTTCTCTTCCAGGTCCCGGTTGATATGAGTTTCCATCAGGGTCGGGTTCAGTAAAGGCGATGTAGTCTTTGTCCAGCAGGTTCCTTCCGGAAACCATCAGTTCCATAGGCACCGGTCCCAGGTTTACAAGGTAGGAAATTCTTGCATTCACGAGAGAGTATCCGGATATCCATGTGCTGTTTGTGCCATCGATATAGGCCCGGCTCAGACTTTGCACCCCGAGACCGAATGACAGATGAGGTAACGGGCGGACTTCCATATCCAGGTAGGCCATGTGCCTGGGACAGTTGGGCAGGCGTGTATCCCGATAAACTTCATCCCCGATTTCTACCTTATCATAGGTAAAATCGGAGTATGTATAGGCCAGGCGTGCGGTGAATGCATCTACGGGGAACCATGCAAAGAGGGTTTCCAGACCGTACCTTCGACTGAAGCCGGCATTCCGGTAAAAGGTTTCCAGGGGACGGTCGGAGATCCGATATCGTCCAAAATCATTATCGGTCAGGAGTCGAAAGACCGCGATATCATAAGAAAATTCAGATCCTAACGTTCCCCGCGTTCCAACTTCCACACTTCGGGAAGTTGCCGGTTCCAGTGACTCGTTAAATCCTCCAAGATTTTCTGGGTTATTGGCAATCTCTTCCGTTGCGGGAGGTAAAAAGCCTTCTCCCCAGCTGGCATAAAGCCCGAAGGTGGGCGTCACCGACCATGCCAGACCTGCCCTTGCGGTTGTCTCAGAGTAGTCGATTTCTTTGGAAAGGTCAGCCTCCTCCGTTGCCAGATTGTCATTTAGTCTGTTGTTGATCTTATCGTGACGCACGCCTGCGACCAGGGTCCAGCCCTTCCCGAGATCCAGGGTATCAGAGAAGAAGATACCATCGTTCTCCTGGTGAATGGTTTCATCCGAGAGAATCTCCGTGCCCTCTTCCGCTCTCCCGAGGTTGGGACGGCGATAATCATCAATATCCTGCTGATCATAATCGTACCCGATACTGACCCGGTTTCCGAAAGATCCGAAATCAAAAGCCAGGTTGTACTGGAGGTACCCTCCCATTCCTTCATACGCTCGATGTTGGACGGATGAAGGTACCGATTCTTTCCAGCGGGTATTTCTCAAATACGCGGCAAAGGAAAGGTTCTGGCCTTCAACAAGATCGATCTGACCTACAAATCCACCTGTTCCTCTACGGGTTCGCTGAAACTCATTGAAGAGAAGAGCGTCGGGATTGGGCTGTTCAGGGTCTTTGTTCACCTGGTTGATGTTGAGACCTTCCGCATTCTCATTGAAAAAAGACGTTCCTGAGACGATCGCGGTGAGGTGCAGGCGTTTGGTGTCGGCAAAACGGATTTTTCCGTAAAGATTTGTCGCATGAAATGCAGTATGGACCCTGAACCCGTCACCCTGGGTTCGGGAAGCCGAAAAACGATAATTGACTCCGCCCTCAGTCCCGCCGACAACCGCAAGCGTTTTCATAAATCCATTGGAACCCATGGTGTACTGTGTGTCTCCGCTGATGGGGTCCGGTCCCCCGTCGGCCGTTTCAATATTCAGGATTCCCCCTGAGCCACCGCCGCCGTAAAGGGCGGAAGCGGGGCCGCGCAGAACTTCGATTTTATCTACCGTGGCCCAATCCACGTCGAAGAGATCGGGCGCGAATCCCGTCGGGTCATTCAATGGAATCCCATCAAGCAGGACTTTGATTCCTCGAACCCCACGCTCGGTAAGGATTCCCTGCCCTCGAATCGACAGGTGGACACGCTCTCCATTGGCCTGGTTGTCGACTTTTACTCCGGGGACAAGGGCAAGGGCTTCCTCTGCTCCCACGGTTCGGGGCATCGTATCCAGGACCGCTCGATTCACGACGGTTGTCGCGGATGGGTTTTCGTCCAGAGGAATGTCGATTCTGGGCGCACTGACAATGATTTCACCCCCGCTGAAAGTTATATCCTCATCCGTGCTCTGTTCGGTGGTTGTCGTCTGATCTTTGCTGCCTTCTGGATTCTGCGCGGTATCCGCCAAAATCAACGGACCTGTAAGGAAGAGAAGCAGAACCATCAGGGATATCCACGTTAAACCGGCTTTCCGGTTTATGGAAACATTTTGCATAGTGTATCTCCTTCACACAACGTACGGGATCAGAATTCATTTATTAGAGGCCCATATACCACTTCGTTCAGGAATGGACCCCTGCTATCTGATCAATTCAATGTTTCAGTGTAAATTCGGGCGTGAAGGGTTTTACTATTCCCGACTGGGAATGGTCACAGGAGAGCAGGATAAAGCCCAGAGACTTCCCGGTCTCCGGGTCGTTGAAGACTCAGGAATCTCTTCCCCGCCCATCAGGAGTGAATGATTTGCAAGAAAAGTCGAATCATTCTCAGGAGCCAGACATTCAGGGATGGGAATGCCCGGATGACCGGGACGGTAGTTTCCCCTTGAAAAGGTGAAGGCATTTCGGGACAGGGAACACCCCTTCCCCATCCAGACCTCCCCCTCCCGTATTTCCAGAGAAGGATAGACGAAAGAGCCTGAAGGTACGATCTGAAACGGCAGGCTATCCCCACCCCAGAGTTCAGGACCGCCACTGGAATAGCGAATTGCAATTCGAGCGGAGTCCGCAGGAATGTTGGGCACCACCCAGCGGACTTCCGAAACGGAGGGATCAATCTGCTCCGTAAGGCGGACCTTGCCAAATTTCAAATCATCGAAATAGAGCAAAACTTCAAACTCTTCCAAATCGGCAGGCCGGGTATTCCAGCAAACGGTAACTTCCGTACCTGGCAGGAAGCGGGCTTCTGAAAAGGGAAAGAGGTCGATATCAGCAGTGCTGTCATAGGAAAGAACAGAGAGAGTACTCAGGAGGAGAAACAAGGCCGAGAGAACCAAGTTCTTTCTCATTGCACGGCCTCTCCGAAACGTGACTGGCCCTCCGAAATGCTCACAAAATAATTCTACCACGGAGAGATTAATATTATTTTCGGTTCATCTCTGGTTCGTCATCCTCTTCCCATCTTTTCCTTCATGAAGCCGGTTCCAGACGTACAACGGATTAAATCATTCTATTTAAGAGCCTCCATCAATCGCTGAGACAGCAATTCACCGCAGGCATTGGGAGAGGATGGATCCAGCTTTTGAAAATCTTCATGGTGATTATTTGCAAGAGTGACAAAGACCCAGTTCCCTTCTCGATCGCAGAGAATTCCGTACATGCCTCTGAATTCCGGCTTATCGGGCGGGAAATAGATGCAGTGGGCAAAGAGTCCGTATTCGGTTTTCGGGGTATGCTCCTTCATATGCGCTTGAAACGCCTTTGCCAGGTGCCACAGGACCTCCGGCATTCCCGAAGTTTGTTTGGGCTCGATCTTGATTTCCTCACTCGATGATTCGGCTTTGAAAAAACCTTCCTTATTGATTCGAGCCACCAGGTCTTCCTGCCTGGCTGTATCGAAGGCATCGATCACCTGCACGGGATATACGGTCAGGGATACCGGGGCTTTTCTGGTCTTTAATCCTGCAAGACGATCTTCCATGGCTTTCATCTCTGCATCTGCCGGGATTCCTGAGTCCTGGCGCATCTTTTGTGCCAGCTTCCCTTCCGGTGCATCATCACGCAATGGATCTTCGAGACCAAGATCAGTCCTCAGGTGTTGCGCTACAAAGATGCAGCACGCCATGGGATCCTGAAGGTTGGCCTCCTGGAATTCCTTGTCCTCTCCCGTTTTTGTAAACAACCAGACCGGGTTCCCTTCACGATCAGTGACAATACCGTAAATCTTCTGAAAACCCTTCTCCGGCGACCCCTGAAAGGCTGCATAGAGAGCGTATTCGGTGCCGATCTTCTGCTCCACTACGAACGCGGACATGGCTGACACCGTTGCATTAAAATCGGCCTCCTGCGGAGGGCGAAATTCTGTGTGGCAAAGCTCCAGATTGGTCATTCCGGCCCGTTCCATGAGAATACCCAGAACCTCCCCCACTTTTTGCATCGGATTACCATTAATGGCTGCCGGGAGAATCGACATGGATACTTCCGCAGCCCTGGCTTTCATGTGCTCGAATCGAAGCTGTAGGTCCTTTTCCCCCTCCTCCGAGCCGGCAACCCCTGCGGACGGTAGAAGGAGAAAGAGACATAGAGCCACACATCCAAAGGTCAGTAAGAGTGATGACAACCGTTTCATAGACACCTCCTTAGAAGATAAATTTCCCTGAACCCTGCATCTACGATAATCCTTTTTTCACAAAAAAGAATCGGGCACTCCAGATCTTCTTCTTATCCGGATTCCCGAAAGATCCAAGAACTGAAGGGCAGTATGTACTTCTTTGCAACCTTCCACACTTCCAGCCGTACAGGTAAATATGAGGCCCTTGATCCTTTGTGCTTTGATCCTATCTCTCAGTGCTTTGGTTAAATCCGCGGATCCCCTTCCCGCTGATGACCGGATCAAAACCCTGGAAAGCATCAATGACCAGGACCCGGTGGCGGCAAGTCCCGCAGAGGAAGATGAAGCCTGGATCCATATTTCCAGAGACGATCTGGATTGTATCTCCTGCACGCCTTCCCCTATCTCCACTGGCTCCCTCCTATCTACGATTCGGGTATTGAACCGTTTCGGAGCCTATTCCGGGTGGCGCCATTCAACATCCGCAGGAGAGGCAGAAGCCCGTGCATGGATCCTGTCGCGGCTCGATTCGTTATCGTATCTAAAATTGCAAGGAATGGTAGTTGAAGAGACTCCGTTCCATACCGGGCTGGGGATTGAATTCCATGAATCCCGTGTTTTTCTGACCGTCGGAGGCATGGAATGGGAGGTCGATTCTGATGCTCTTCCAGGAGACCGGGACATATTATCCAGAGCTCTGCGATTTGATTCGGACGGCACCCCCAATGACCGTAACCCCGACCCTGTAGAAGTGTCAGGAGGTACCGTGATCGTGGATTCCCTATCGGACCTCCAGGAATTAAGCGCCGCGATTGTAACCGGGAAAATTGTCATTGCCGATTATGCCCTTTTTGATCGAAGTATTCTGAACACGAATACTGCCTATAACCGAGCTGCCGCCCTTCTGGGACTGGGACCCGAAGCACTCATTCTTGTCACACAATTTTCCGATACTCCGGGAGCCAGCCACGGGACCTTTTCCGGGGATGTTTCGGTATTCAATTCCGTAGAGAGCGTTCCAATAATTCCCATTCTCAAAATGCGGATCGAGGATCTTTCTCCCGCCGGGATTTCAGACTGGGCTGACTTTTCCAGAATCGAGTCGGTACGTCTGATCTGGGACACAGACATCCTCTCTCCCGGGGAATCCGCCTATCTCCTGGTTCGAATTCCCGGAATCGACGGTAATAAGGCCGTCATTCTGGGAGCCCACTACGATAGCGCAAACTCCCCCGGTGCTCTGGATGACGGGAGTGGCGTCGCCTCGCTCCTTGCGGTGGCCGGCACAATGAACCAGCTCCAGATTCAGCCTCCGGTCGATGTCTACCTTGTATTCTTCGGGAGCCACGAACGTGGTCTCTATGGCTCATCTGTCTTTGCAAATGAGCATTCCGATCTTCTCGACCATACGCTGGCAATGCTCCAGATCGACTGCCTCACCCATCCCCTGGATGGCATCCAGGGCCATATCTACCTGGAAGGATGGCCCTATGTATATTTTGGAAACGATGAACTTCCCTGGTCAGATTTCCTCTCCGACCAGGCGGGCAATGCGGATATTTCGGCATGGCCTTTTGAGTATGCCGGGCTCGCTTCGGATAATTCGAGCCTGGCAGGATACAACGTACCCGGTGCCAATCTTATTTTTATGAATCCATATCAGATGGGAGAAGTCCACCGGGATGGCCATCTCCACGACCCCTATGATACGGTCTATCTGGCCGCCATGGAAAGTCAGGCTTTATCCGAAATGGCACAGGTAGCCCTCCTAGCAGCAACAGAGACGAATGGCCTCATCTCGGGTTTCCGGGTTACCCCTCTCCCGGACAAACGGGCTGTCTTTGTCGCAAGCCATACCGAGGGCCCCCACATGACCCCGGTAGGATTTACAGAATTTGGAATGGCCCTGGCATGGGCAGGATGGGATGTCGACACGATCCCATACGGAAAAGCATTAACGGAAGGCGATCTTACAGGAGCTTCCATGGTTATTGTCCCCCCCGTCCATGATTACCCGACCCCGGAATCGGGTGATCAACCGTATGACGAGATGTGGACCCAGGCTGAAGTTGATATCCTGAGCGACTGGGTAAACGACGGAGGATTCTTAATCCTGACAAACAGTGCTCACCGGTTAAAGTACTACAACATGATGCTGGAAGAGAATGAAGACGCGCTTGACCTAAACCTTCTTGCATCCTGTTTTGGTGTAGAGTTTATCAATTCGACTCTTCCCGGATCCCCGGTTCAGTTCACCGGTCACCACTCCCTGCTCACTGGAGTCAGGGATCTTGATTTTCTCTACAACAACGGAATTCCCTTCACACTCGATTCAGGTCAGCTTCTCGTCAATGCGGGAGGACCCGCTGTCGCAATTCTCTCCCATGGATCTGGAGAAGTCCTGGTCCTCTCCGACATCGGGCTCCTGGGCAACACCGGAGGATACCCGACCAATCTGCCCTTCTGGAACAATATCGCAGCCTACGCCGATCAGCGCAACACCAGATGACTTTCAAGCTTATCCGATATCAAGATGGATTTTAACTGATATTTGACGTTATAACGTTTTAACTGTAACATGACGTTATGACCCCGACAACGAAACGAGCTACGGTCTATCTTGAACAGGATCTTCATCGTGCCCTTAAACTGAAAGCAGCGCAAACGGATCGGAGTATCTCCGACCTTATTAATGAAGCAGTAAGAATGAGCATGATTGAGGACATAGAAGATTTACAGTCCCTTCGTGAACGAGTCAGCGAACCGGACGTTCCGTATGAAACGGTTTTGAAAGATTTAAGGGCTCGTGGGAAACTATAAGATCGTCTTTAAATCTTCCGCGATAAAAGAGCTTGAAGAGATTGCATTAAAAAAAGACCGTAACGCCCTTATTACCAGCATTTCTTCTCTTTCCGATAATCCCCGGCCACGTGGATGCAAAAAGATGACATCTCGATCGGCTTTCCGTATCCGCAAGGGAATTTATGGAGTCATTTATCAGGTTGATGATGAAAGACAACTGGTTAAAATCTTCAAAATTGGTAAACGAAGGGAAGTGTACCGGTAATGTCCGGAAATCATATCCCACTCAATCGTAGACCTTGACCTCTTATCCATCAAATCCTGAATGATTAGGGCAGGTGACAGGCGATACAGGTTCCAGCCAGTCCCAGAGTCATTCGGGAGACATGACCTGCCGTGGTCGTTCCATGTGCGGCATGACAGGATAAGCAGATTTTGCCGGCAGTCACGTAGTTGAAGGGTTGAAATATTCCCATGGTCGCGATAGCCTCCTTGTGGCACTGAAAACAGGTGTGAGCACGGATCGTCTTGAGCATGTCCGCATGAGTCCCATGTCCCTCATGACAATCCAGGCAGGAAAGCTGACGCTTTTTCCCTTCGAATCCGACGCTCATAAAGAGTCCGTGACGATTCAAAGGATTGATTGATTTCTGACCGAATATGTCCTTGTTGTAGTGGCATTTTCCACAAAGATGGTTCTGATCATGCTTCGGCATGGCCGATAGATCCGGAGGCGTTCCCAGATCCGGATTCTGTACATGAGCCGAAAGGCCTTCATGACATGCACCACATTCCCGAAGCTCAGGATGGGGTATCTTCGCCATTTTCTTTGGGTCGGAATGGTCCGTTTTATTCCAGGTACCATGCTGACGGGTATGGCAATCCACACAGACAGACGCCGATGGAACTTCCGACTCCACACTGACATCCTTCATGGGAACGTAATCCCACTTCCCCATGCTGGAACAGCCAGCCATCCAAACCATAGCAAATGAACAGAGAAAGCCATAGAAATAGGAATTTTTGACCATATGACTATTTTATCATGCAGAGGTTAAAGCAGGTTTTCCATTTCCGGATGAAATATTCTAGCTCAACAGCATTCCGGCCCGGAGCTGCAGTCACAGGAAGGATCGGTTTTTCGAATCCAGCCGTTGATCACAGCCGCTGCACACCCCACACCTCTACGAACTGTCAGAGCCCCCGTGGGACAATTCTGTGAGCATGCTCCACATTCCATGCAGAGATCCAGATCCTGGATGACAGCCTTTCGTTTTTCGATGGCGAGAATCCGGTGAGGACATACGATTGAACAGACGCCACATCCGGAGCAGGATGCTGGATTCAGGTGAAGCGTGGCTACGTTCCGGATATATCGAAAGTCCTTCATTTCAGGATCACCCCTGTGATCCACAACCCCAGGGCGGAAACCACTCCAAGAACCTGAAGCGGAACCGCCCGCATCATTTCGTATTTCACACCGGAGAGAGAAGTGAACGGCGTGGAGCCGGTGAAATTCATGGCGATATAGCTCGACAGGGCGGGAAAGAGTATGAGCCAGGCTGCTTCGCCCCATATACCCACTTTAAAGACAGGATAGACCTCCAGGAACCCAAAGAAGAGAACGGAAAGTCCAATCCCAATCCAGACACCTTTCAGGGAAAACGCCCGTCCTGGCAGCCAGGGAAGCAGAAGCAGGGTGAGAACACTGGATGCGAGAAAAGCAAGGATAAACCAGCTTCCATATACGGCCGCGAGGGCAAGAACCCTCGTGATCCCATCCGAGAAGGACATGAGAGAGAGAAGAACCGCTACGATAGAAAGACCTGTTCCGAGCTGTTTCAATCCCTGCACAATCTCGACAGGAACAACGGTGATACGCTCCTTCCAGTCAAAATGGACCTGCCGCATCTCTTCTGTGGCTGTGAAGTCGTGATGTAGAAAGTATGGAATATCCTCGGCCCGCAAGGGTCCATAGATTACTTTGAATCCTGTCTGTCTGGTTATTTCATAGGATCGAATGCCGGGAGCCCCTAATTGTGGGAGAATCAGTTTCCTGTGAGAGACAACGGAAGAAATCTTGACATCCGACATTCGATAGAGCAGTTCTTCCGTCCCAAATGTTCCCTTCCCCGCGGCACACCACACATTGATACCCTTTGTGTCCAGAACCAGAATCCATGCATGGATTCCTCGAAGCTTTGATCTCAGCGTATCAACGGTCAATTTGTAGTTCGCCGTCACCAGCACAGGTGAATGTGAATCCGGAGATCCGATTCCGTACAGCCCCGGTGCGATTCTGTAGGAATCCCGCCCAATTCCCCATCGCACCCTCCTTGAACCCCGATGATCTTCCCGCGAAAGAATCGTGCTGAGACGGGGAACAGGTCCTGCGGCAGAATCAATCCACCCATTCAGGTAAGGTTCCGTTCTCTCCGGGCGGGAAGTCGTATCACCGGGACCACAGGGAACCGGGGCACATGAACAGCAGCAGGAGAGGGGCTTCGATTCTTCCATTACTCTATTGTACTATGACGATCTCCATATAAATCCGACCTTCCGGAAAGCTCACAGACATCGTAATCTATTAAATCTCCGGACCATACTACCCTGAATCGTTATTACGGTATCTGCGAAATCAGGGAATCCCGGCACTCTTTCATGTCATTTTCAACGAGAGCATCAACGCCTATGGTTGTGTACTCAAGCCGTTGCCTGCAGCTTTTCCCCCTGGGAGAACCGGTAACGGTATCGTAGGCCGTAATCGTAACATCTGAGGTCCAGGCCGTATCGTAATGACCGTAATACTGGAGCTGACGATCACTGATCAATTTGACCCGGGCAATGATGGCTGTTGTACAGTGGGGAGACAAAGCTGCCAGAACACCGGACACATCTCCTCCACCCTGCTGAGAAGCATCTACCAGGCGATCCACCTCCGGCAGGCTGAACGCTTCTCCTGTCTTGAGACCACGGTTATCCAGAGCGCGCTCCAGATCCTGCACGATAGAATTCCCAAGGAGAGGATCTCCCAGCGCCACGACCATGACGACATTGGGAGGCGCAGGAGCCGCATGCCGGGATCGATCAGGAGACGGTTCTGCAGTTCCGGAAGACCTACTGGATGCGGGTGCTTCGACCTCCGTACTCGAAACGGAAGGCATCGTTCCGCTGGCATCAGCCTTGGATCGAACCGATGGTTCCATCATGGCCGGTTTTTGCTGATGGCCTGACTGTGTTGAATCCTCAGCTGTCATCTCCTGACCCGGCGCCCCTTCCCCCTCCTCCGGAATGGCAGCAGGGGTATCTGGTGATTCATCCCCTGTTGAGCCTTCCTGCTGCTCTTCCATAATGCCTTCTGACGATTCCGGGGACTCACCACTCCGGGCTGCGGAAATATCCCCGGATCCACTCTGAAACATGCCCGACTTCATGACAAAATATCCGCCTGCGGAAAGAAGGGTGATCGCGACAAAGACTATCGCGACGATGAGCAGGACGGGCACACCTTTTGATGGCATGGGTGTATCTGTTGGCGTCCTGTAAATTGGAGTGGTCTTTCCTCCGCCCGGGGCCGATGCACCTGGAGAATAGGTCGCCACGAGATTGGCCGTGGCCTGCATGTTGACGCCCCGTCCCTGGAGAAATGCTGCCAGATCAGCTGCAATCTCGTGACAGCTCTGGTAGCGCTGGTCCGGATCCTTGTCCATCATGAGCTCGACGACCCGCCGCAATTCATGGGGCAGGTCGGGAGCCAGAAGAGATAAATCCTGCGGTCTTCCGTCCACAATTTCTCTAATCAAAGCTGCCGGGCTATTGGCATTGAAGGGCACCTGCCCGGTCAGCATCTCGTAAAGGCTGACTCCGAGGGCGTATATATCGGTTCTGGCATCCACATCTTTACCAAGGCATTGCTCGGGAGAAAGATACCCGGGAGTTCCCATCAACATCCCGCTGGAAGTCAGACGGGTCTGATCCGTCGTGCACAGGGCAATTCCGAAATCGGTTATTTTGACGACTCCCTGACGGTTCACCATCAGGTTGGCAGGCTTAATATCCCGGTGAATCATCGCCATATCGTGGGCGGCTGCCAGTCCCTGAGCCGCCTGCATGATGATATGGGCAGCCTGGTCGGGATCGAGTCGGCCGTTGCTCTTGATCATGTCCTGTACCGAGACGCCGTCGACATACTCCATTGCAAAGTAATAGTGCCCGTCTTCTTCCCCAAAGGTATAAATCTGAACGATGTTGGGGTGATTCAGCGCCGCTGCCGACTGAGCTTCACGCTGGAATCTCTTCACAAACTCCATATCCTTGGCGAGATGCTCTCCCAGCAGTTTAACGGCGACGGTACGGTTCAGGGAAGGTTCATGGGCCTTGAAAACGACCCCCATACCTCCGCGACCAATCTGGGAATCGATGACGTAATGTCCAATGGTTTCGATCATGGTTTTCTCCATAAATATTATACCACCCGCAAAATCGGAGGACGGTACCTTACTCATGATAGACTCAAACAATGAAACACGGTGTGATCTCCCTCACAATCCCCCTATTCCTCATGGTCACTCCACTCTATTCGACAACCCTCAGACAAATCTCACCCATGCAGGAAGTGTATATTCTGGGATCCGGGAATGAGAATCTCTCCATTACCACTGAGCACAAGTACGGAAGTGACCCCGACCTGATCTATATGTATGCTCCAGACGGAAAACTCGTTGATCGCCTATCCATTACGGCGAGCACAACAACGAATGTGACACTGGGTCATGGCGCAGGGACCTATAAATTTCTCCCCGTCAGTAAAACCTATCTCCACACATACGCAGCACCGGGAACGACACCTGTGGTTGTCAAACCCTTTGATCACCAGCCCCTTCTCAGAACCAGCGGTTCCGTATCCCTCTATTTCAAGGTACCCGAGGCTACGAGCGAATTCACTTTCTTCGCAAACTCGGTGCAGAGTTCAACAACCGTAACCATTCAGGTTTTTGATCCATCGGGGTTACTGATGCACACCTTCAATCTATCCTCTAACACCTACCATCAGGAATCAACATTCACCAGCCCTGTTCCGGGATTCTGGAAATGCATGTGCAAAACCTCCACCCTGGAACGCTGCGGCTTCTGGGTGGAGGGGATTCCCAACCTCTTCTCCGCCACGCCGGACACATGGTTCGAGCCCGACTTTCCGACAGCCGGTGCGATCCTTTCAGCCGATGGACAATCTGTGGTTTCCGAACATGCAAGAGTGGGAGTCAACTGGTGGCTGAGCCCCTATAATCCAGGGTCCTATCAGGCGGAACGCGACGGAGTGGTGGGTGCCTTCATGGACACGGCCCGATTGACGGTCGACTGGGCCTGGCGCGAACCGTCAAATGACAACAGTGATCCCTTTACAATCAACTGGAGTGGCTTCAATTTCTCCGGTCACGACGATCGAATGAAGGCGTATAAAAGGGATGTTGTTTCCAGCATTCCGGAGACCATGCCGGTCCTCCTTTTCTACTGGAGCTATTCCGTATCCTGGCAAAATGAAAACCCCGTGTACTGGACCCAGGCACAGATGGAGGAGTATGCGGAATTCGTACTGGCGACGATGATCCATACGGTTGCTCCGGACCTGGAAATCCCCCCGGGCTCAGGACCCTCGTACCCCTTCCAGTGGATTGAGATCCTTAATGAGCCAAACCTGACCATGGGGAGCAGTGGGTATCCGGCATACATCAGTCTCGTGGAAACGGTGGGAAAGAGGCTCAAAGAATATCCTGACCCACGGATCCAGTCCATTAAAATCGCGGCACCCGGAATCGGCTGGGCATGGGGAAAGAATAACGTGGAAATGGAAAACTGGATTGGAAAGCTTATCGACTATGCCGATCCCTATGTGGATGGAATCAACTGGCACCAGTACGATTATCTCCACATTGAGCAGTGTCATCAGTACGAGGAGGACATCCACAAGGTAAAACAGTGGTTACGCACCCGTGGGGACGGAATCGACGATGAAGCGATCCTGATGACCGAGACGAATCAGCATGGAGGTCCACCCACATGGTGGAAGCGCCAGGATACTTTTTATGCTTCTCGCTGGTGGGTAGGCGTCCTGTTGTCGGCATTGCGGGGAGGCGTTGACTTCATCCATTTCTATCAGCTGACCGATGATCCGCCTCTCACCTATAACTACAAGGGCCTGATGTTTCACGACGGCCCCTATCAGCCTCCCCTTTTCCCCGGCGGCCCTCCCCACGGTTGGAAACCGGTCCTTCATGCAACCCGATTCATCAACGAATATCGGAACAAATGGATCGTTTCATCTCAATGCGATCACCCGGACATCGCTCACCTTATCACGATGGATCCGGAGACTAAAACCGTATCCGTGCTGCTGGCCAACCTTTTCGACCGGGAAATCGATCTTGACATTTCCATCATGCTTCCGGAAGAGATGCAGTACATCAACTATACCCGGGCGTCCGAAATCCTTTCCGATGAATCGGGAAGATCCGTCCGAAAAAAGGGTCCAGAAAACGTGGTTCAGGCTTCCAGGTCCCTGGACATCACCCTTCATCTGGATCCCCGGACCATCCATGCCCTGCTCTGGAAGCGCCCTCCCCACCATCGCCCCTTCGACTTCCATACTCCCTGAGTCCTGATTCCTTTCAGGACAAGAAAATTAGGGACTGTCCCTATTTTTTAGCTTTTTCAACCCATAAAACCTTATGTTATGGTATGATTTTCCCGATTGGCCACCTATGATTGCGGGTCAGACCAATACCATCTTTCCCGTGCAGGTCAACAGTACGGTCCCTACACCTGGGAAGCCCTCTACCAACTCGGCATCAACGGCAACCTCTACCCGGGGGATCAGATCTGGTCGGAGTCCCTTGGGACATGGACCTCCATTGAAACGATTCCGGAACTGAAACAATATATCACCACGGTACAAACCGGGAGACCGAAGTGGCTTATTCCTGCAACCCTGACGCTGTTCGGCCTTGCCGTCATCCTCGTAGCGGCTGTTCTCTTTCGTCAGACTACCCGCCTGACCGTTAAAGAGTACTACCCCAGAAGCGGCCCGGCCGGATCCTGTGTTCTTCTGGAGATCAGCAAGAGTGTCGAACCCGAGCATGTAAAAATTCTCTGCGAAGATCACAATCTAGCCTTTTCTTACCTGGGTGACAATTGCTATTCCGTAATCCTTCCCACGGATCCTTCATCGAATCAGATCCGTCTTCTCTACAAGGATAAGGAGGCAGATTCCGTCTCTTTCGCCGTTCTTCAGCCGGAAATCACGCTCCTGCACGAAGAAAAGCTGAGACCCTCCCCCACAGGTCAAAGGATTGAATCGAAAGCAGGGATCTCCGTCACTCTGCCCGGGGAGTTCCTGGACAAACAGCGATACCTTACGATTTCCAGAGTGACGAACCCGGCTGTTCCCAGGCAGGATCCCTTCCATGATTTGGAGTATATTGACATTACAATTGACGGACTGTCGCAGCTGAAGGATTACATAGAAATTGGGATTCCCTACGATCCATCGCTTATCGATCCCTCCATTCCCCTGGAAGCCAACTTTGATCCCGCCTACTGGAATGAAGAGGAACAGAAGTGGATTGATGTCTACTACCGTGTGGATCCGGACTCACATAAAGTCTACTTCATCACCAATCACCTCTCTGTCACCATTACGGGACTTGCCGCCTGGGCAGCTGTAGTCGGTGTCGCTTCAGAGATCGGAGAGAGGCTCCTGAACGACAAGTACATCTCCCGTGACAGGAAGGTCCGGATCCTTTACTCCGATGCGGATCTGCAACAACGGTTTCCCAACAAAAATTGGGAGGCCAGGATCGCCCAGGGTAGACTTCACGCGGGAAACTGGTATGATCCAAATATCTCATCTGCAGTCCAGGATATCGGCCATATCTTCGATATCTCCCTGGATTGCTACATGCGGGAGGGTTTTGCCGACCCGACCGTCAAGACGGTGTGGGGTAAGCACGTCTACAACCGCTACGTGAAGGTCAAGGTAGATTCCTGGTATAACGCCGGGGGGGAAATGTCCCATGACACCTTCTGGGACCAGATCAATGTTCCTTCCTACCTGATCAACACCTACTTTTATGATGAAAACATGACGGCCAGGGATACCTTTGAGGACCGTTTCACCAGGTTGAAGGCCTTCCTTTCCCATGAGCTTTTCCATGTTTTTCAGCGCCCCTATTACAGCATCACGATCGCATTAATACAAACTCCTCACCTCTGGTGGAGAGAGGCGTGCGCAGAGTGGGCATCACACGACCTGGCAAAGATTCCCGACCGCCCGGGGTGGTATAAAGATTCGCCCCATATCACACCCAGGATCGGACCGAAGTACCTTGACTTTCCCGCGGATACATCAGGGGAAATTCCAGGAACGTTTCGAGGAGATGCACTTGAGTACCAGTACCTGAACTCCGTTTTCATCCGTTACCTGGTTCGACAGAGAAATATATCGATCAGGGACGTCACGGAGAGAATCGCCGCAGAAGGAAGTGCAAATCCCCTGGAACCCCTGCGCGTCTATCTACGGGGAAGGACCGGCCTCGGGTTTGACGAACTGTTCGCGGACTATGCACCCTGGCTCCTTCAGGAGTCCCAGGTGCCGCTCTCCGATTTTTCTCACCCCGACAACCAGTCGATTGCGGCAGAGCGCAGTGATACCGTGATCATTAAAGGCACGGAAGCGACCCTGCGTTTTTACCAGAATTGCGGGGACAGCGGGAACCAGTTCAGGCTGACAGCCTTCAAAGTTTCCGGAGGCCGCGAGCATCTTACTCCCCAGGACACTCCCCTCTTTCGTCTGGAGGAGTGCTACCCGGACGATTACGAAGAGATCGAGGTCGAAAAGGGTGATCATCTTTATTTCATCGCTCCCAATGGGGAGACAAAACCTGCAAGAGCCGGCCTGACCGTTCAGACCATGAGTGATGATGAATGGGAGAATGCAGCCTATATCACGATGGAAGCCAAACCCAACGGGACAGCAAAAGTCTGGGCTATTCAAATATGCAGTGAAGCTATCCTTATTGATCCGCCGGAGATCGAGAACGCAACCACCCATAAAGACTATGAGTTCGACATCAAGGCCGTTGGCCTTCCTGATTTCATAAAGGAGGCTGCCTTCACCTACGACTTCGGGGATAAGCAGAAAGATTCAACGGGAAAGGTCACCGTACCGGTTAGTGGCGGGGAAGCCCAATTCTCCCTTACCCACGCGTACAAACCCATACCCAATCTGAATGGCTCCACCGAACCCATTGTATACACGCTCACGGTAGAGATGTACCATGAGAAAGAAAAACGGCTGGAAGCGGAAGCCGATGTCAGCATCGATCCCGTGGAGCTGGTAGTCACACCCAGGCACTCCGTCGGGCCTCCCGGAGCCACCTTCGACATGGAAGCGAAGGCACGTCCTGAGGACAACTACAGGTTTGTATGGGAAATGGAAGGGAAGGCTGAAGCCTTTGAAGACCAGGGCAGGGAGTCGGGCATCGCTCCGGTGCTGGAACGGGAAGGAAAGTTCGCTGTCACAGTGAACCTGTACGATCTGAACGGAACCCTGCTGGCGAAGGATCGGGTGACCGCGGAGGTCACAAAGGAAGAGACTTCGAAACCGAAGGGCGGAGGATACTGGAAGCTGGACAGGGTCGAAACGGAGGCGAAGAATATACGGCAGATGTATCCGGACGACCCGATTCCCCTGGGTAACGCAAAGGCACATTGCGGTGAAAACTTCACAACCTCCGTTTCAATTCACCGAGAGGAGGTCAGTATAAGCTATTCCGGGAATAAAAAAGAGAGCATGGGGGGTGGCGAGGAAAGTGTTGAATATCTCTCCACCTGGACCGATCCCGGGGACATCATCCGCCCCGGCATCCTTGAATTAAGGTTCTCATCAAGGGAACTGGCAAGGAACTATAAGGGCGGAGATATAATTATGGAAGCAGGGTTTAACGATGGTCCTCAGGGATATTTCCTGAAAAGAGTCATTAATAGTGCAAACTTCATGGAGCTGGATAAGAGTTACCGCTGTCACACGACCGTCAAACTCGGGGAGGATCCGGCCACCGATACATGCACCATGACACCCGAAATCACCGAGGGGCAGGAGGGAGGCGAAATCTACTTCTCGATCAATGCTATTTCATGGCATGGACATGCCAGCCTCACCATGATCTACATCTGGACCCCGGAACCCAACTGAATCATCTTAATCTGTCCATCCGTAGCGCTCTCTTATCTGCTGTATACAATCAGTATGTGCTACTATTTCTTCATTGGCTTCATATAGAAGTGACGACCCATACTACCTTTCCCGCGGGGGTCAGCAGTACGGCCCCTATACATGGGAAGCGCTATGTGAACTCGGCATCAACGGCAACCTCTACCCGGGGGATCAGATCTGGTCGGAGTCCCTTGGGACATGGACCTCCATTGAAACGATTCCGGAACTGAAACAATATATCACCACGGTACAAACCGGGAGACCGAAGTGGCTTATTCCTGCAACCCTGACGCTGTTCGGCCTTGCCGTCATCCTCGTAGCGGCTGTTCTCTTTCGTCAGACTACCCGCCTGACCGTTAAAGAGTACTACCCCAGAAGCGGCCCGGCCGGATCCTGTGTTCTTCTGGAGATCAGCAAGAGTGTCGAACCCGAGCATGTAAAAATTCTCTGCGAAGATCACAATCTAGCCTTTTCTTACCTGGGTGACAATTGCTATTCCGTAATCCTTCCCACGGATCCTTCATCGAATCAGATCCGTCTTCTCTACAAGGATAAGGAGGCAGATTCCGTCTCTTTCGCCGTTCTTCAGCCGGAAATCACGCTCCTGCACGAAGAAAAGCTGAGACCCTCCCCCACAGGTCAAAGGATTGAATCGAAAGCAGGGATCTCCGTCACTCTGCCCGGGGAGTTCCTGGACAAACAGCGATACCTTACGATTTCCAGAGTGACGAACCCGGCTGTTCCCAGGCAGGATCCCTTCCATGATTTGGAGTATATTGACATTACAATTGACGGACTGTCGCAGCTGAAGGATTACATAGAAATTGGGATTCCCTACGATCCATCGCTTATCGATCCCTCCATTCCCCTGGAAGCCAACTTTGATCCCGCCTACTGGAATGAAGAGGAACAGAAGTGGATTGATGTCTACTACCGTGTGGACCCGGACTCACACAAAGTCTACTTCATCACGGACCACCTCTGCGTTTCAGTCATAGGTCTCGGCACTGCGGCCATTACTGTCGGTGTCGCTTCAGAGATCGGAGAGCGGCTCCTGAACGACAAGTACATCTCCCGGGACAAGAAGGTCCGGATCCTCTACTCCGATGCGGGTCTTCAACAACTGTTTCCAAACAAAAAATGGGAAGCCAGGATCGCCCCGGCCAAACTTCACACGGGAAACTGGTATAACCCGAAGATATCCTCTGCAGTCCAGGATTTCGGCCATATCCTCGATATCTCCCTGGCCCGCTATATGCGGGAAGGCTTTGCCGACCCGACCGTCAAGACGGTGTGGGGGAAGCACGTCTATAACCGCTACGTGAAGGTCAAGGTGGATTCCTGGTATAACGCCGGGGGGGAAATGTCCCATGACACCTTCTGGGACCAGATCAATGTTCCTTCCTACCTGATCAACACCTACTTTTATGATGAAAACATGACGGCCAGGGATACCTTTGAGGACCGTTTCACCAGGTTGAAGGCCTTCCTTTCCCATGAGCTTTTCCATGTTTTTCAGCGCCCCTATTACAGCATCACGATCGCATTAATACAAACTCCTCACCTCTGGTGGAGAGAGGCGTGCGCAGAGTGGGCATCCCACGACCTGGCAAAGATCCCCGACCGCCCGGGGTGGTACAAAGACGCACCCTACATCTCCGATCGGATCAGCTATAACTACCTCAAATACCCGCTCAGTACGATAGGAAATCAAACCGGAACGGTCGTAGGAAACGGTCTTGAGTACCAGTATGTGACCGCCATCTTCCTGCGCTTTTTAGTCCGGGAGAAGGGTTTCAATATTAAGGAATTGACAGAAAGGGTCGCCCTCGATTCCGGAGCCGACCCTTTGCGGCCTTTGAGAAAATATGTCCGCCGGCAGACCGGAAAGAGCTTTGATGAGGTCTACGCTGAATTTGCCAACTGGCTTCTTAAAACCACCGGGCTCAAGCTGTTTGACAAAATCGACCTCAAGAGCAACGCTGTGGTGGCTGAACGCACGGTTCCAGTTTTTGTCCCGGACAAAGAGACCACCGTCCGCGTCTACCAGCTCTGCGCCGAAAATAAAGATCCCCAGCGGATCAGCGTCTATAAGCTGCCGGGAGACCGGGAGCACCTCACCCAGAACGAGACACCTGCAGCCAGGCTCGATGACTGTTTTCCGGAGACGGCAGAGATTGAGGTCTCCCATGGAGATTACCTGGCCGTGGTCATTTCGAATGGGACTGAATGGCCCCAAAAAAGCGGCCTGACGATCCAGGCCCGCCCGGAGGAAAAGTGGGAGAACATATTTTACGAAACGGTGGAAACAAAGCCGGATGGCACGACGAAGGTCCTGGTTTTCAAGGTGAGCAGTGAGGCCATCTTCATTGACCCGTCGAAGATCGAAAATGCGATCCATGGTGAAGAGTACACCTTCAAAGTCAAGGTGGCAGGCCTTCCGGAACAGCAAAAAGAGGCTGAGTTGGACTATGATTTTGGAGACAGGCAGAAAGACTCCACCGGAAAGATCACGGTTTCGCTGAACAGGGGTGAGGGCACCTTCACACTTAAACACACCTTTAAGCCGGTCCCTAACGTAAATAAATCCAGAGAACCGACGAAATACACGCTCACCGTGCAAATGAAGAGGAAAGATGAAAAACCTCTCACAGGTAAATCCGAAATCTTCCTGGCACCTGTTGAGCTGGTCGTCACTCCGCGGCACTCCGTCGGCCCGCCTGGAGCTACGTTCGACCTGGAAGCTTACGCCCGGCCCGAAGCCGTCTACAAATACAAGTGGGAGATGGAGGGTGAAGCCGAAGCCTTTGAAGATCAAGGCAAGACTTCCGGTATCGCCCCGGCCCTGGAAAAAGAGGGAGAATTTTTCATCACTGTAAAACTCTTTGACCTGGAGGGAACCCTCCTGACGACAGACCGGGTAACGGTTATGATCACAAAGGCAGATGAACCTGAAGAGGGCAAAGGTTACTGGAAGCTGGCGCAAGTAGAAAAGATTGAAAAAAACATTCGGGCGATGAAAGAGAGTGACCCTTCGCTTTACAACAATGCCAAATCCTATTGCGATGAAAACTTCTCCTCTTCGGTTGCGATAGAGCGGGGAAAGCTGAAGATCGACTACACCGGAAAAATCCAGAAGAGCAGGGGCGGTGAGACAGAAGAGATCGATTTCACCGCCACCTGGACAGACCCGGGGGAAACCATTCACCCGGGCAGAAAAACCATAAAGCTTTCCGCAAAGGAAATGGGAAAAAGCCAGTTTCAACAGAGAAACGACGTAAACATCGACGCACGCATCTCTTTTTCTACCGGGGACGAGGGCGATCTCGCAGGGGGTATCAGCCAGGGCATCGGAATGTTCAGCAGCCCACACTACGGGTGGAACTGTCAGACCAGAGTCCATCTGGCAGGGAGAGGGCCACTCAATGACAGCTGCACCATAACACCCACCATCCCCGATGGTGAAGAGGGCCGCAAGCTGGCTTTTGTGGTCAAAACCGATTCAAAGATGGGAACAGGACAGTTGACCATGATCTACGACTGGGTGGACACTCAGGAAAAGGAGCCTGAACCTGAAACACCGGGCTACTGGGAACTGACCAGAATATGGCAGGAAACATGGGAAGATGATTTCAACAACAAGGACAAGGTTCCCATTAACCTGTCTGGAAACTCGTTTACCTACTCAAGAGTTTTCCAGGACTTAACAAACGCGTTCCATTTCGACTATGCGGGAAGCTGGGAGCAGATGCCGAAAACGGTACCCCATGACACGGTCATGGAAACCACTCTTCGAATAGACAGCATAAAGATGACATATGCCGACTCTTCTGGAGGCGCCTGTGCTCAACTGAACAGCGGCTGGGACCGCTTTAAAAATAAAACAGATACACCGAAGCCGGACTGGATATCTCATGGCTGGTCATTCGAGGGGGTTTGCGCGGGCGGGAAAGATAAAGACTTTCCAAAATCAAAAATAATTAAGTGGAGCCTGAAATTATGGCCTGAAGATGGGGCAAAGCAGGTTGTCACCGTCCGCGCTATGGCCTACTCCGTCCGATCCTCATCCGTCGCCCACACCTACTACGAATACACCTTCAGGAAAGACCCCAATTGGAAGTGGTAGTCAAAGAAGGAAATCAATTACATCCCGCAGGTAAGATGGAAAACTTTAATTTTACATCGAAGTGTCCGGACCGGTTGGAGAAGTCAACCTGATCACGACCTACACCTGGCAACCCACACCGAACAGATAATTAAATTCTTAAATCTTCAAAACTCATGAAATTCACCAAATTCTCGAATTTTCTTTGACATCTTTCCCCTCCAGGAGTACGATTCCATCATGGCCCGGAAAGCACATTCTAAATCTTTCCCACTTTTCATCATGGTCTGTTTTCTGGCCATCACTCTTTTCGCTGGAGAATACTCGGTAGGTGAACAGAAATTCAATTTTCCCGCCCCGGAAGGTTTTCTCCCGACGAGCACAAACGCCCCCGAGTTATTCGCGCATGTATCGGCGCTTTTTCCATCCAATATCAGGGTTATTGAACATTTCTTACGACCCGAGGAAATCGAGGCCTTCAAATCGGGAAAAACAGAATTATTCAAAGAATGGATCACGATTCTCGTATTCAGTGACCTTGAAGGGGGGAACCACACCTTGCAGGACTTTGCCGATCATAAGAATGAGCTCAAGGAGCAATTGAAACCCTCACTTCATTCCTTTGATGAAATCGTGCCAGAACTCACGGAGGCCCTGGATGATGACATACTGGATTTCATGCGAAAGTACGGTCAGATTGTCACCTTTGGTCTGAACCAGGACACCGAACGCTATGTCTCCTATTCATTTCTTGGTCTCTACAAAGCCCGGAAAGATCAAAAACCTATCCGGTACATCGCGGCGGGAACGTCGGCTCAAATTCTCATCCGCGGCAAAATCATCATGATCAACACCTATAAAATCTTCCAAGACCGACGTTCCATCGGCTGGACCCGAACGACCTCGGAAACCTACATTAAGAAAATCATCTCCAGAAATCCAACCGGGGAAACAGGAAAATAGACAGAGGAAGCAGAAGCTGATTTACAAAGCAAACTCAAATAATAGTTCATGAAATTCCTGAACGCATTCCTTGACTATTCTTCCCCTTCGTGCAGATCTTTGACGAGCTTTCCGCCAAGGCCTACGTTCTCTGCCCGGTTCTCCTTGATGAGAATGATGATCTCCGCGGCGGGAAATTCATAGATCTTCGCCATTACTTCCGTAATTTCACATACCAGATTTCTTTTCCTGGATTCCTCGATGGGGGGACCTTCAATCGTTACAATCGGCATCGATGCCTCCTCCAAATCTTACTTTCTCTCATCGTAACACAGGAAAAGCTGTAGGCAGAAGAAAAGCAAAAAGCTGTATCTGAATAAATGCTTCGATTCATAACCCAAGCAGGATTCGCACCCTGTCTTCCACCGAGTTCATTGTCATGATACTGATTTTCCCCCAGGGTTCGAGCAGCCTTTCGCGGGCTATAGTTCGAACCATGTCACAGAGGATATAACTTATTTCTTTCAATCCTCCCTCCGGAGGTTGAATAGGAACATGAAGCGGTATGCCTCGATCGCGGGTAGTCAGTGGCAAAATGGCAACGAGATCTGCCGGCCCATGATTGAATGTATCCATCGACACGATTAATACAGGTCGTCTACCCGCTTGTTCCCGTCCTCGTACTGTATTGAGATCGGCGTACCAGATCTCACCTCTGCAGGGTAATATTCTCAACTCTCTTCTCCCTCAGAGATGCCCTCGTCCAGAAGACCATCCAACTTTTCTCGTTCTTGAAGCAGTTCATCCCACGCTCTGGAATCTTCTCGCAAAAGACCATAGGCCCGATTGGCTTCTCGAAGAATGCCTTCTCTCCTGTATGTTTCCAGCGCTCTACGCAGGAGCAGGTGCATTGAGATATTTTCCCCTTTTGCGATTTCCTTTAAGAGCGCGTGGGTCTCTTCATCAATTCGCACTGTCGTTGCCATAGCACCTCCTGTATTACAATAAGTATACCATAATGTATACTCTATTGTAGACATTCATACCTTAATTACAATCGCCATAGATTCCCGGATGGAAACAGTTTTACATCATCTATCCAACTAATATTCCAGGAGGTGGGAGAATATTGGCTTATGAAAAAACACCGAGCTCTTTGACCCGGTAAAGTTCACCTGGTATTGATCCAGGAAACAACACCGGGTGTCAGCTTAACTCCCCTGCGGGACGCTTCTTCCAATAGAAAGGCCATCGTAGATTCGGGCCGTGGGGACAGGAGAACCACGAGCTCGTCCGGTTGAGCAAGGGACAACCCCATCTGCCAGGCTTCCTCGGGCTCGGGAACCGCATGCAGGCATTCGGGGGAAATGCCGCCTGTCAGGGCACCCTCCTTGAGCAGTTGAAGGATTTCGCCCTCCTCCCGGCCTCTCCGGTCATAGCCCTCATAAAGAACAAGGGCATTGTATGTCTCAGCGGCGATCCGTCCGAGATTGAGGATCTCCTCATCACTGCGGTCCCCTGCGGCGTCAAGGATCCCGATCGCCCGCTTTTGAAAGGATTTCACGAAGGGGTGAAGGGCCCGGAAACCGGCGGCGTTGTGGGCATAATCCAACAGGAGCGTGGTTGTTCCCATCTGGAGAAGGTTAAGGCGCCCCGGGATCACCTCCGGGGTGGGGAAAAAGGTTGCAAAGCTTTCCCTCAGGGAGTCGAGGGGAATCCCCTTCCCATACAGGGCAGACAGCGCTCCCAGGATGGAATCCAGGGTCAGGGCAGCCCTCCCGTGGAATGTCAGAGGAATCTCATCGAGCCTGAGGAACAGGTGGCGGTCTCGGGAATCCAGAATCACGATCTGATCCCGATCCACGGCTATGCCAATCCCGCCATCCCGAACATGCTGTCTGAGGACAGGGTTCTGATCGTTTGAGGAAAAATAGATCAGGGGAGTATATACCCTCTTCGCCATTTCCGTAACCAGTTCGTGGTCGGCGGAGAGGACGGCGACACCGTCACCGTAAACCTGTTCGGCCACAACGGACTTTGCATAGGCCAGATCCTCAAGATAGCGGATGTCATCCCTTCCCACGTGATCATCAAACATATTCAGGATGATGCCGGCATCGGCAAAGGTGTACCCGAGCCCCCTTCGAAGAATGCCTTCCCTGGAAGTTTCCAGAACGGCACAGGTAATCGTGGGATCCTTAAGAACAAGAGCGACCTGCTCGGGGTACGTGAGATCCCCTTTCATAATCCGCCGCCCGTCGATGAAGAGGCCTTCCGTGGATGTGACTCCGCAGATATGTCCGGCCTTTGTGAGGCAATGGGCCAGAAGGTTGACACAAATCGTCTTTCCCAGCGTCCCGGTGACGGAATAGACAGGCACCCGTGTGGGTGTACCCGCCGGAAAGAGCATCGAAACCAGGGCTTTGGCCACAGGCCTGGACTCCCCACGTGTGGGGTTCAAATGCATTCGGAAGTCCGGTGCCGCGTTGACCTCGATGACAGCACCCTCAGTTTCCAGGATGGACTGGGAGCAGTCTTTCGCGATGACGTCCACCCCTGCCACATTGAGGCCCAGGGCCCTGCAGGCCCTCTCGGCGAGGAATCGGTTCATGGGGTGAACGGTATCGGTGACATCCTCTGCGGAACCCCCCAGGGAGAGGGATCCGGAGGTTTTCAAACGAAGGGTCTGACCCTCCGGCAATACGGTACCCTGATGGACACCCGCCCTTTTCAGGATTCGGAGTGTCTCAATATCTAACGTCACGGTCGAGAGAAGATCCTTGTCACCCGGACCTCTTCCAGGCTCCTGATTCAGAGCCTCCACAAGCTCGGCCACAGTTTTGGATCCATCACCGGTGATCACCGGCGGTGCGAGCTTCACGGCAGCTGTGAGCTGATAATCCATCACAAGGAACCGGTACGTTGAACCGGGGACGTGGGTCTGAGCCAGGACCCTCGGATCAATGGAGGAAGCCGCCTCAAAAGCGGCGGGAAGTTCATCGGGGTCAGAGATTGAAGTCGTCACGCCTTCCCCCCGGTGACCCCTCCGGGGTTTAAGCGTAATTGATCCGCCGAGCTCATTCAGGAGAGCAGGAAGCCTGCCGGGTTCAAGCACTTCCACGGTCGCCGGAACCGGAATTCCGGCATCTTTCAGGATCGAAAGCGTGAGTTCCTTGTCATCCGCCGTCTCCACAGCAATCAGGCTCGTATCCGAGGTCAGCGTGGCGCGGATCCATTTCCGGTAGCGGCCGGTCCCAAGCTGAACGAGGTTGTACTGATCCAGCCTCAGAAAAGGGATTTCTCGCTCGGCAGCAGCGTCCACGATGGCCTGGGTACTGGGGCCGAGCAAACGCCTCTCTCTGATTTGCACCAGAGCCTCGATCACCGGAGAAACGGGAAAATCTTCCCCCTTCAGGATGGCATTGACAAGATTTACCGCAGCCTTACCGGCATAGACGCCGGCTGCCTCGTCCAGGAAGCGGAAGACAACATTATAGACACCCTGCTCACTTGTGCTCCGCGTTTTACCGTAACCTGCATCCATCCCGGCCAGGGTCTGAAGTTCGATGGCGACATGCTCGGTAACATGGCCCAGGAGAGTTCCCTCCTTTACGCGAAGAAGAAAACCTCCCGGCTCCCCCACCGAGCAGTGATGTTCCTTCAGCGAAGGAAGGCGTTTTGACAGTTCATCGTGAAATCCGGCAATCTCCCCGGTGAAGACTTCGTCGTATTCCCCCAGGTCGATTCGAAAAATCACCACGGCCCCGCCGCTGAAATAGTTGGCGCCCTGCATGATCCGGATGTCCCGGACCGTGAGCGGTCCCGGGGCGATTTCGTAGGACTCGAAGACCTTCAGGTCCGCCGGGTTGGGCAGAGCATCGGTGTCAGGGTTCAAAGCGTCCCTTCACCAGCCGTGCCCCCTCGGAAACCATGATGGCACCTTTTGCGATGACGTACTGAATGGAATCGTCTTCACCCAGGAGGACGGCGTCGGCATCCTTTCCTGGCGCGATCGAACCCTTCGCCTTCATTCCGAAGATGGCTGCCGGCGTCGTTGTCGCCACGGCGAGGGCGGTTTCGAGGGGAAGTCCCTCATCACGCACAGCCTCCATAATCTCGACAAACAGGGATTTAGGCTCTCCGGAGACCAGTTTCACAAGGTTACCCTTCTCGTCGAAGTGCGGCAGGGAACCCCCTCCATCGGAGGAAAAAGTAATGTGATCCAGGGGAACACCCGCCTCAAGGAGAAGCCTCAGGGCCGTGCAGGGCTTGATCTCATATTCGGGAAAGAAATGGTATGAAGAAGTCGTGATGTCCACATATCCCGTCTTTCCGTACTCCTTCGCATCTTCAAAGATGTAATCATTCCGGTTGCAGTGCGTGGGAATGAACTGGGTCAGCTTCAGCTCGCTGATCCTGACCACTTCCCGGAGGAGAGCAAAGGGATCTTTCGCGTCACCCATGTGAAGGTTCACAATCCCGGCTTTCCCGCCCAGCATGCCTCCCACCCGGGCATGTTCGGCAATCCGGATGAGTTCCTCGACGGATGGAAAAGAAGAACGGTGGTCGGAGATGGCAATTTCACCGGCGCCGATGACCTCTTCGATCAGGGCGATATCCCTTCCCACATCCCCCAGGATTGTCGGCGTGGGAACCTGGTAGGCTCCCGTGTAGATCCACGCCGACATTCCCTCCTCCTTGAGAGCCTTGGCCTTCATAAGCACGCTCTCCACCGATCGGGTCATCCCATCCGTTCCAAGACAGCCCACGACGGTAGTGATCCCACCGACAAGAAACTGGCCCAGGTTCATTTCCGGAGTTCGGGTGGATGGTCCACCCTCCCCGCCGGCACCCGCAATGTGGGCATGGTTATCGATAAGACCAGGAATCAGCCTCTTTCCGCCGGCCTTGATGACCGTCACGGGGACTCCCGTCGGCACGGGAATGGAAGGCTCTACGGCGATAATTTTTCCGGCTGCCATCAGAACATCACGGCGGCCCATCGACTCAGGTGCGTAGAGATCACAATCCTGGATAAGAATCATCATATTCATCACTCCTCAGGTTCAGACGATCAAAGATACCGGTTCAGGAAGTCAGGAAGCAGGGGCCGCACGGCATCGGTAATTGCCTTTTCTTTCGCTGCGGCATCTGTTCCATTCAGGGCGACTCTGGCTTTTTCCTGTTCCGCCTGTTTTACCACAACGGCGTCGGCTTCCACGGTTACGAGGAACCCGTCATCCATCAGGTCCCTTGCCAGAACGGATTCAGCCGTGCCCGGGTTGTCCAGGATAACGATGTCGGCTCCCTGGTGCACCATTCCATAGTCCCAGATGTCGTTTTTCGTATGGTTGAAGATCGCGACATCCAGCCTTGGCTGACGGAGAATGATCTTTACGTTCTGATCGTGGTCAGCATTCTTGTGAAAATAGCGGCCGTTGAAATGGACACCCTCTTCGGTGAGGCTGGCGATGAAGAGATCCTTCTTCACTTCCTTCATGGCCGCCTCCAAAGAATCGCAAAGGCTCCTTGTCAGGCTGTGCCCGGAAAGGATCGGCACTCTCTCGTATCGCTCCCTGGGAAAGTGAACTTTCATGATTTCCCCGGGCACATCAATGGAACCGCCGAGGGCAGGAGCCAGGTGCATAAAGACCCCGGGTCCGGCATTAATCTCGATGATTCCGAAATTACCGTCCCGCCAGGATTTGGAAATATCCCTGGCGAGAACGTCGATACCGAGGCAGGTGACCTTGAAGTAGGAAGCGATATCTTCCACGAGCATGAGGTTATCCGGGTGAATCTTGTCCGTGACGTTAATGGAGACTCCTCCGGCGGAAATGTTCGCCACGCGGCGCAGGGTGATGCGCTCACCCTCACGCGGTACGGAGGAAAGGGTGAGGTTCTGGAGGTGGAGGAAGTCGCGAAGATCGTCATCGATCTTGATCTTGCAGAGCGGCGAACGGGCGTTATCCAGCCTGGCCACCGTATCATTTTCCACCTCGATGAGTTTTTCGATGGAATCTCTCCCGTTTCCGTCTACATAGGCGGGAACCCTCTCCAGGGCGGCCACACATCGGCTTCCTACAGCCAGGAGCCGGTGATCGGTCCCCTCTACCTGTTCCTGGACCAGGATACCTGCGAATTCGCTCTCATCAGGCCCCGGAGCGATTGCGTTATAGGCTTTCCGCACCTCGTCCGTGGACCGGATGTTCGTCGTCACACCCTGACCCTTATGGCCGGCAACGGGCTTAACAACGACGGGAAACGTCAGCTCTTCCGCCCTTTTTACAGCTTCCTCCACAGAGAAGCAGGTGTAGCCCTTCGGTGTCGGAAAGCCGCACATTTCCAGGAAATCTCCCACCATATCCTTGTACATGGTGAATTCCGTGTCCTTGATTCCATCCGTGGACACGGTGGTAGAGCGGCCCCGGATCTGTTTTTTTCCGTACCCCCACATGAACTGGCCCTCTTCAAAGAGGTAGAGAAGGGGAATATCGCGTTTGAGACCGGCTTCGTAGAGAGAGTAGAAGGTGGGACCGCCGAAGTAGGTGCGGTCAAAGGCTTTCTGGAGTCCCTCGAATTCTTTCCGGAATGGGAAATCCTGGTTATCCGTCATAGCGGAGAACCAGTCCCGGACGAGGTGTACCGCATCCGTGGCCACATCGGCATCCAGGTACTCAACCGCAACGACATAGTCGTCTGCACCTTTCTCAAGAGAATACCGCGTGAGATAGAGGTCGATTTCCATTCGAAGGACCTCCATAAGCGTGTGAACAAAGAACTCCGCAACGGTATCGGTTGTACACTCCTTCAGGTTTGGGAATTGATCCACAACCGCCTTCCGGTAATGGTCCACGCCGGGTCCGTCAGGATCGATGTACAAATTAAAGACAAGGGCCTGCCGGTTCAGGTAGAAATTGGGCCCCCGATACGCCTGAAACTTACTGATTGTAAAATCGCTCATCGTCGCCTCCTGCCTTCCATGGTGATCTGATACTTCTTTATTCATTCGCCCTTCCGCCGGGTGAAGAACAATCCTCACCTTCCGCAGAAAGATTACTTCCAGAATGTAACGGGACAATCACTTCCCAGCGGGAGAGATCAAATCGTGCTCCCGGCGCCAGAAGGCTGAGCCGGATGCCGTCCACGGAAAAAGCCTCTCCCTTTTTTACCTCATTGTAGTTGCTGTGCTCGAGCCATTCGCCACTCAACAGCACAACCGCACC
This sequence comes from Thermoanaerobaculia bacterium, assembly GCA_035593605.1. NCBI lineage: Bacteria > Pseudomonadati > Acidobacteriota > Thermoanaerobaculia > Thermoanaerobaculia bacterium. Next base: position 33,366 of record DAOSWS010000031.1, read on the forward strand.
GGACCCCAGTACCGTAAAGGTACCGTTCGATTCCAGATCGATAGCCGTATCTTCTGCGAGACCAATCCCTCGCATTGTGAGGCCGGAGGCGATCACCTGCATAAGCCGTGAGATTCGACACCGAACAAGGAAATGGGAATCCACTGTAATCCCTTTGAGGAAAGAAAAGCCGGCCCTGTGACGGATGGTTCCCTTTGAATGTCCCTCGTCATCCCCATCAAAGATCATGGTATCGCTGGCCGCGGCCGCTCCTGCACTGGTTCCGGCAACAACCATGCCTTCGGCATGTCTTGTTTTTATCAATGCAAGAAGATTGCTTCCCTCCAGAATCTCAACAAGCTTCACCTGGTCTCCACCGGTAAAGAAGACAGCGTCAGCCTGCTGAATTACCTCCAGGTGCGGAGGAAGGTCAGCCTCTTTGCTGTGACGGATGTCCAGGATGTCCACCTGTGTGACGCCAAGATCCGAAAAGGCTCTCCTGTAACGACCGCCTAATTCCCGGGGGATCTCACTTGCTGTAGGAATAATGGCAATTCTTCCGGCGCGACAGGCATGAACGACACGCTGGAGAATTACCCTTTCATTAAATTTGTCCTCCGCCCCTCCAATGAGGATGAGTCGGCCGGCTCCCGGCATCACATTCCCCTCAACAATCATGAACCACGCCTCCTCTGTTGATCTACGCGAATCCGCCGTGATATGTCGACGGTCCCCTCATGTTCTGATCAGCTTTTCTTGGACTTCGGCTTACTACTGCTCTTCGTCTTGCCTTCCTTTGCGCTTTTCTTCACCGCCGGTTTCTTCGCCGAGGAGGTGGCGCTTTTTTTCTCAGTGGTCTTCTTCGCAGCCGACGCACCCGCTCCCGTTGATTTCTTTTTCGAAACTGCGGTTTTCTTCCCGGTGCCGGAAGCCGGCTTTTTAGTTGCAGAAGCCTTTACGGAAGTTGACTTTTTCTTATCAGCCGGTTTTTTCTTCGGTGCCTCTGCCTTCTCCTCCGGCGTTTCCGCTCCAAGAGCAGCCAGTGCATACTCCCGGACGAGACTGTCCTCCATGGAGGCCATGTCTTTCAGAGCGGCCTTTGCTTTTGGGGAGTCAATCCTCTTAAGGGCAAGGGTCATGGCTTCCACAACGTATGAACTTTCCCCCACCACAGCCCGGGTAAAGGCCTCGATCACACGTTCGTCCCCCATAACGCCAAGGGACCGGGCGGCGGCTTCGCGTACATAGCCGTCATCGTCCCCCAGAAGCCCGAGAAGAGCATCCATCGCACTCTTTTCTCCAATACGGCCCAGGGCACGGGCGGCATTTTCTCTTACGTACGAACTCTCATCGGTAAGAACCCCCACGAGAGGCTCAACAGCGTCGGGGTGAGCGATCTCTCCAAGAGCCCGAACAGACGATTCTCTGACTCCCTTGTCCTCGTCCTTCAGGCAGGCAGCCAATCCCGATACGGATCGGGAATCCTTGATCTCCCCGAGGGCGGCGGCTGCGGCACGTCTTACCCATGAGACCTCATCGGCAAGGGCGCCGGTCAATCCCTCCACCGCATCCCTGCTCCTTGTCTGGGCCAGAATGGACACAGCCTCTTCCCTTACATGGGGATCCTGGTGTCGGAGAGCAGCCACAAGGGGCTTCACCACAACCTCACCCATCTCGCGAAGGATTCTTGAGGCATCCTCCCGTTGATACCGTTCACCACTGACAAACAGGTTCAGGAGACCGTCAACATCCCCCGCTTCCTGCATCTGGATCATCTCGTTAAGTGTCGTCATGATTTACTCCTTTTTTGCAAACCTTAAATGCAGAGCGATTGTATATGAAAACTGTGAAAAATCAAAGCCCTGATTCCAAAAATTTGGGTGCTTGAGCCATCAGCAAGGAACAATTGTGTAAATTTTCACCAGTACGCTCACGTTTCCACTATCAGAAAGGTATCCCCCGCCAAATCATACTTCAATAAATAGAATAAATAGGGACTGTCCCTATTTATTATCTTGTAAGTTATTATTTTTGTGGTAAATATGAAACGCTGTAATTTTTCATGGACATTACTTCGCCATGCCTTCAGCTTGCTCGTAATGACAGACACGGATGTCATCGCGAGGAGCCGCCAGGCGACGCGGCGATCTTTTCAAGGAAGCCTTAACACCTGCGAGATTGCTTCACTCCGCTTACGCTCCGTTCGCAATGACCTCCTGTTGATGCAGGTGTTTTATAAATACATTCAATCCTAAAATCCATAAAATTCATGAAATGCCTTATCGTACTCACCTCATCATCACCAGCACCCGGATCAGTCCCGTACCGGCATCGAGTGGATCAAGGGCTTTGCCAATAATGGTACCGAATTCGTAAGGCCGGAAAGCCTTTTGGGCATGACCCGGGTTAGCAGAGGTAATCAGGAGATCTCCACGGTGAATAGAGACCATTGACGCATCAGCCTTCACAAGAGTGATTCCGGAAACCGCCGCAAGAACCCTACCCTCTCCATCTTCAATAGAGACGCCCACCACCATGGGATCGGCTTCCAGGCTGCACGGGTAAAGCTCTTCCCCATCGGCAGGGTTAAAGACCAGGACATCCCCTGCTTTCACAGGGTATGCGACCGGCATCTCCTCCACAAGGCGCCGATCGAGCATACGATCCAATCTCGCATCATGGGTTGTACGGTCGGAATGAGTCTCCTCCAGGTCCTCCGGTGCCTGTTCATGTATCTTACTCTCATCCCTTTCCACCGCCCGATCTGTCGCCGTAGACCACTCACCCGTGCGCCGGTCTAATTCTTTGATGGCATTGATCATGGCCCAGAAGATCGGTTCGTTATTGACCAGGTAATATCCGTCGGTTCCGGTCTCCACAGCTTCGGGAATTAACGTGAGTACCTCCTGCGCAAGCGGCCCAACCCAAGTATCCCCCGTGGGTAATTTCAGCGGGTTTTTCTCTTTAAACTTGTAGTAATAGGGATCCAAAGCAACAATTTCAGCCAATCCCCTTACGTAGGGCTGCTCCACTTTTTTCAGATCCATATCGGAATAGGTGGACCAGTTCCCTCCCCCGATTTTGGCCGCTGTGCCGTTGACGGCCAGGGTGTATCCCTGTGTATCTTCTGTCCGTATTCCAACCGATCCGTTTTCGTTCACTTTAAAAGCGACACCGGGATATTGTGCAATGTAGATTCTAAACCGTGCATCCCAATCCGGATCCATGGAAAACCGGCCTTCTGAATAAGGATTGCCACTATCAAGGTGAATCCATCCTTGATCAAAGGTGGAAGCGACAACTTCAAAGGTATAGGTCATTCCGACAGTCATCGAAACGGGATCCTGGATTGTGAAAGAGTGCCAGTCCCAGGTGTCGGGGATGGTAATGGGCTGCGATGTGAGGAGTGTTCCTCCTGTGCCTTCCCCCTCGTAGATGTTTAGCGTAACAGTAACGCTTTTACCCGCTTCAGGGGAGCGGCACTCGATTGTCAAGACTGTCCAGAAGTAGACACTTGCAAAGGGATTTGTCCAGGATTGCCAATACTGGTATGTCGAAACCGTATATTCATATCCGCCATCGTTTTGGTCCAGGACTAGATGCTCACTTTCCGTGAGCGCCTCTACAGCCAGAGAATCACTTACCGTCAGTTTTGCCGCTGCATTGGATGTTCCGATCATCACCTGTCCGCCATCTTTAAAGGTAACTACATCTTCAAGGGAAGGAAGTGAAGTCGATGCTCCATTGGCAAAGACAAGGTCAGAACGGCTGGAGCCGGCATCTTTTCGATAGATGTTCCAGTTATAGGTACTCCCCGAAGTCTTATAACGAATACCCTGGTTAAAGGAATTATCGGACACCTGCAATGTGAGCCCCTGGTTGGGTTCCTGTGAATAGACATGAAGGTCCGTATCCGGAGAAGAGGTTCCAATTCCAACATTTCCTGATACTGCGGAATAGAGGTCATTTCCACTTACAGCCCAGTCTCCATCGTCTGTTGCAGGTGGGTCAGTAGTGCACTCCACAACGATACCATCGGGGCTTACGCACCACTTCCCGGATGTCAATGTTCCCACCTGGGGATCGATTTCCACGGTCGAAGGATTAACCCAATCGATCCCGCTTCCGGTACTGGAGAGAATCTGTCCGGAGGTTCCAGCATCTCCGGCGGCATCCCGAAAGCTCCCCGTTGTTCGGATATCCCCTGTGACATCCAGCGCGTAAGAAGGGTCTGTGTTTCCGATTCCTACTTCCCCCCCATGTTCAAAGGTTATGACGTCAGTCAGAGAAGACATGTCGGCCGAAGATCCGTTGGCAAAGACCAGATCGGCACTACCAGATCCAGCATCTTTCCTGTACATCCGCCAGGTGTAGGCACCCCCCGAATTCTGGAACATTAACCCCTGGTTAAAAGTGTCATTCGATACCTGAAGGGTCATTCCGTCATCCTCAGCGGATGAGAAGAGATGGAGATTGGTTGCAGGAGTCACTGTTCCGATCCCCACGTTTCCAATATTTGCATTGTAGATGTCCTCGCCTGAAATGACCCAATCCCCATCATCCGGTGCATCAGACGTACACTCCACAACTAAGCTGTCTGGGCTTGTACACCATTTCCCCGACGTCAAGGTGGCAACGGAGGGATCGGTCTCCACGGTCAAACCTATATCGTCCGTGTTATCGGCAAACCCGGCGGGAACCGATGTCAGGTTGTTCCAGTCATGCAGGTCTGTTGGTGTTTCTCCCTGGACAGAATAGGCATTCTGGGTATATGCGGAGGCCATCACCCTGACCCGGGGAGAAAGATCTTCTCCCTCAACGTTAATTTGAATCCAGACTTCGCTGTAATCGGCAAAGACGTCCGCCAGGTTGGTGTAGGAACCCGGGCCGGTACCATCCACATTGGTACCCAATCCAAGGGCAACATTGAATATACCGTCTGAAACGGTCACTGGGGCGCCGGCACCGGCCTTATGCTGATTGATCAGGATCTGAATCCCGAAGGTGGCCGCACTGTAAAAGGTAAAGGTCATATCATAATCCCCATTTAGCGGGACCCCTGCATCATCGCGCAGAACACCCTGGTAATTGATGTAGCGTGGGGGTGTTACCGCATACAGCATAACGGCCCCGATTACAAAGACCAGGAAAGAGAACATGAGTTTTTTCATGGCTGCCCTCCTTTGGAATATGAACCCCCTCCTCTTCTCTCACACACTATTAGATGACATGGGCACATTGTAAAAGATAGGCTCGAAAAATCAAAGAAAGTCCACCCGAGAGGTCCATGAGGCTCTGAATTACTTGAGGTAAGTCAGGTGCCAAATGGATACCCGAAGTTTTATTTGTAACGGTAGGGTATCTCCCGCAATATATGCTTCATTAAATAGGGACAGTCCCTATTTATTATTTTGTAAGTTAATAAATATGAGACATAAAGGGTACATGTGCCCGAGAGAGTCCCGATTTTTTTTCTTGAGATTGCTTCGCTTCACTATGTTCCGCTCGCAATGACAAAGTTCATTCTGCCACTGCGAGGCATGCAACGACGAAGCAGTCTCAATGAGCCCGAGAAGTCCACGAATTATCTTAAAAAGTCGAATAGGCACTCGAAAGATTGAAAATCTTGAGGTTGTCGTCTAACCGAATTGATGCCTTCCGACACAATTTTAATCGTGTCGGAAGGGTATCTCGCGCAATGACATCCTTCATAAAATAGGGACACCTCTAAGCCCCGAGAGCAAGGGGTACGATTTTCACGC
>DAOSWS010000032.1 GCA_035593605.1 Thermoanaerobaculia bacterium
GACATCATCGTCACAAACCCCAACGGCCAGTACGGCACGCTCCCGGGAGGGTTTAGCTATCCGTAGGAATTGGATTCAGGAGAGGAAAACGCAATATAAGGGCGAGAGTCTCTCTTTTAGTTGGTCAAAAAGCGCAATTGGCTGTGATACAATCAAAATCCGGGCTGAGATATCCGTACATGGCTGGTGCGGGTGATTCTTAATTATGGTTAAGGATGGCGACATGAGTTCCCACTTCAAACTCTCTATCATTCTACTTCTGGTAGGATCGGTTACCCTTTTCTTGTCATGTTCATTCACGTCCTCATCAGAGAGGACGGAAGTACTTCAAAGTCCTTCCAACATGAAGATCTATAAGACAGAGCAAGAAAATTCGGGGTACGGGCAAGAAAGCAAAGCGGAACCGAAAAACTCGACGTTCATGGCTCCCTATGGTAACCTTCCCCTCCACTTTGAACGCAACGATGGCCAGGCCCATAGTGAGGTCCAGTACCTGGCCAGGGGACAAGGATACTCCCTCTTCCTAACGGGGAATGAGGCCGTCCTGACTCTCCGAAAGAGAAGTAAATCAAAGGATCATCGTCGGTCGATCTCTCCGAATGCTGAGCCTGATCTGGAACCGGAACCTGAAGAGCCCCCGGCCGTGGTTCGGGCCAGGCTGGTGGGAGTTCAGTCCTCGATAGAGGTTGTCGGCGAGGAGCTTCTTTCGGGGAAGAGCAATTACTTTATTGGGAATAACACCTCCAAATGGCGTACCGACATTCCACAGTATAAAAAGGTGACATGTAAAGAGGTATGGCACGGGATCGATCTCACCTACTACGGCAACCAGGGTCAATTAGAATATGACTTCATCGTAAAACCCGGTTCGGATCCCGAAGTTATTCGTTTAGCCTATGACGGAATTGAAGCTATGTCTCTTGACGATGAGGGCAATCTTGTTCTCCAGATCAACGAAGGAAAACTGATACAGCATGCGCCCATTATCTATCAAGAGATCAATGGTGAACAGCGGGCGGTGAGTGGAAAGTTCATCCTTGCAGAGACAGAAGTCGGATTTGACATCGAGTCATTCGACAGGTCGCGAGATTTAATCATTGATCCTATCCTTGTATTCTCTACCTGCATTGGAGGGAGTTTGACAGATACTGGACAAGATTTAGCCATTGACTTAATGGGAAATACCTATGTGGTTGGGCAAACTGAATCGCTGGACTTTCCCACAGAGAATCCGTATCAAAGTTACCAAGGTGGGATTGATGCTTTCGTGTCAAAATTATCACCTGAGGGAAACTCACTTATTTACTCGACCTATATTGGTGGGAGCAGCCTGGAGGGTAACACTACTTCTGCTAAGTCCTTGTTTATTGCTGTGGATGCTGCCGGTTGTGCGTACATTACAGGAAGAACGGATTCCATTGATTTTCCCACTCACAATCCTTTTATGACGGATCCTGGCGACGGGTATGCGGATGCTTTTGTAACAAAGCTGTCACAAGGTGGAGATTCCCTTGTTTATTCGACCTATCTGGGCGGCAGCACCGCTGTTGGCGGTTTTGTTCCACAGGACATGGCGTATGGAATTGATGTAGATGGTTCGGGATGTGCCTACGTTATGGGGTATACGCTATCATCAAATTTTCCGACTGTGACTCCTTATCAGACGGATCAATATGGCATCGATGTATTTATCACAAAACTATCGGCAAGTGGAGACTCTCTTGTGTACTCTACCTATTTGGGGGGAAGTGATCATGATTTTGGATATGGAGGCATAGTTGTCGATGACTCCGGTTGTGCCTACATTGCCGGTTATACTAGTTCCACGGATTTTCCTACGCAAAATCCATATCAGACAGAACCCGGCGATGGAACTTACGATGTTTTTGTGACCAAGTTGTCACAGACTGGGAATTCGCTGGTGTATTCGACTTACATTGGTGGAAGTGGTGGTGATACAGCAAGTACCCTGGATATTGATATTGAAGGATGTGCATATGTTGCCGGGAGCACCTCATCATCCAATTATCCTGTCCAGAATCCCTTTCAGATTTTTCAGGGCAATACCGATGTAATAGTGACTAAACTATCCCCAAGTGGAAATTCTCTTGTTTATTCTACCTATTTGGGCGGAAGCAGCCAAGAAAGTGCAAATGATATTGCAGTAGACGACTTGGGCTGTGTTTATCTCACAGGTGAAACTTCATCGGGTGATTTTCCATTACTGGCACCTTTGCAAACAATTCAGGGTGGAAAGGATGGGTTTGTTACAAAATTATCACCAAGTGGGGATTCGCTTATCTATTCTACATATCTGGGTGGTAGTGCGTATTATGATGTGGGAAATGCACTACAAACTGACGCATATGGAAATGTATTTGTAGCAGGAGGTACAGCCTCGGCGGATTTTCCGACTCTGAATCCCTATCAAGGCTGTGGTTCGCAAGCGGATGCCTTTGTAAGCAAGATATCCACCGTCTGGTGGTTATCGATCACTGACATGGCCGAGGCCGAAGGGAATTCGGGCCAGTATGAGATGATTTTTACCGTATCTCTTGACTGGCCTGCCCTGGCCCAAGTGACAGTTGACTATTTCAGCAGTGATGACACTGCAATATCTACTGGAGTGGATAAAGACTTTGAAAGTGTAAGTGGTAGCCTTCTTTTTGATATTGGAGAGAACTCAAAACAGATCGCCGTCACTGTATATGGAGATACAACTATTGAACAGGACGAAAGGTTCTATATTACCCTTAGTGATCCAACCGGAGCTTCCCTTTTGGATAGTCAGGCCGTTGGTGCAATCATCGATGATGATGGACCTCTCCCTTTGATTGACGTGGCCGACATGGCTTTGGTGGAGGGTGATTCAGGCACGTTTTTACAGTCTTTGCCAGTTTACCTTTCACAGAGGCGAGGTATCCAGGTAACTGTCGATTATGATTTGAGTGATGGTTCGGCAACGCAGGGTGAGGACTTCATATCGTCCAGCGGCACAGCTACCTTTGATCCATGGACTACTGAGACTGCGATCGTATTGACAACTTATGGCGACACGATCCCTGAACCCCGTGAAACATTCACGGTCACTCTATCAAATCCGATCAATGCGGGAATCGGCGTTGGAACCGGTATCGTCACGATAAACGATGATGACACAGAACCTGCTCCGACAGGGAACCTGTCCTACGACCGCATTCACCACACGGCAACTCTCTTACCAGATGGTCGGGTTCTTGCCGCGAGCGACTGCACTGCGGAGATCTTTGATCCCATCACGACTACCTGGTCAGAGCCGGAAAACGGGCCGCCGTGTCTGCTTCAGGAAAGACACACAGCCGCACTTCTCCCGGATAGTGGTGTGATGTTCGGAGGTGGGTTTCAGGGTAGTGCACTTGGGGATGTTTATATCTATTATCCAGTTACTGGGGAGTATGGCCTTGTTCCCGAAACGTTACATGATCCTAGATCCGATCACACGATGACCGTCCTCCTGGACGGCCGGGTTCTTTTCGTGGGGGGGGCGGGAAATTCCGGATGCCTGACGTCGGCAGAGACCTACACCCTCTCCGGCGGAGCCTGGGTTCACGGAACGGCAGCTTCACTACCTGTGGATCAGGATCGCTCACATCACACAGCGAACCGTCTGGCTGACGGCCGGGTCTTAGTGACAGGGGGTACAGGTAGCTCAGGTGTACTCAATAGCGCATATCTTTATAATCCCGCAGGCGATACCTGGACACCCACCGGATTACTCAATGTGCCCCGTCATTCCCATAGTGCCACGCTTCTCTCCGATGGCCGTGTTCTTGTGGCCGGTGGGGAGGATGATTTAGGAGAAACTCTGGCCTCTGTGGAGATCTGGAATCCGGATTCAGGTGAATGGACCTTGACAGGTGAGATGAATGCTTCCCGGAAGAATCAAGCGGCGGTTCTTCTCGGGACAGGAGAGGTCCTTGTGGTTGGAGGAAGATCAACGTCGGAGCACGATTCCTACGAAATCTACAGCCCGGGTTCGGGAACGTGGGCCCTGGCCGGTACTCTGTCCGTGCCACGCACTGATACTACGACAACGGTTTTGGCCGACGGAAGAGTTTTGGTCATCGGAGGGAACGAAAACTACGGCTTTACCTCTGAGATGATCGATTCGTCTGCCGGGCAGGTGATGGGAAGCATCTCGTTAAACGAGACACGCGCAGGCCACACCGCGACGCTAATGCCGTCGGGTAATGTGTTGTTGACGGGTGGGGCTGGGTTGGGGTATCTGGCCACCGCCGAAATCTTCAATGTGTCCGATGATACGGTGTCGTACACGGACAGTATGTCCGAAGCGCGACTTTACCACACTGCAACGCTCCTCCCGGACGGTAGAGTGCTCGTTGCCGGCGGCTACAGTTCTTCCCATGATCCCAATAATACTTGTGAAATGTACGATGAAGACACGCCCGAGCCCGATTCGAAGTGGGCTTCTGCAAATCCATTGATATATTCAAGGGCAGAGCATACTGCAACACTGCTGTCCGACGGAAGAATCCTATTTGCGGGAGGTGACGGATTGTCCGGGCCGGTGGACAGGGCAGAGATCTATGATCCTGTCACAGGGGAGCGGGTCGAAACCGGTCTCCACATCCAGCCTCGATTCTTTCACACGGCCACCCGTCTTCCTTCCGGTGAGGTTGTCATTGCTGGAGGGATGGCAGACGAGAGTGGCGGTCAGGTGTTCCGAAGCACCGAGATTCTCGATCCGCGGGTCAAGCCTGAAGCCACATGGCGCGCAGCAACGGCAATGGGTTCCCGGCGGGAGGGACATGTAGCCGTTTCACTTCGCGACGGGAAAGTGTTAGTTGCTGGAGGAAGTCCGGACGATAAAACTGTGGCGATCGCGAGTGCGGAAGTTTACGATCCAGAGAACGATACTTGGACTCCGGTTGCAGAGATGACACACGCCCGATATCGCGCTACGGCAACACTCCTCTGGGATGGGAAAGTCCTCGTCGCGGGCGGTGAAGGAATTGACGGCTGGCGGGACGACATGGAGATCTGGGATCCCGTCAGCGATCAGTGGTTCATTACGAACTGGACCTTGAGCGGCCGTGGCTATCATACCGCCACTCTTCTGACCAACGGGGAAATCCTCTTCGCCGGGGGAGCCTGGGACTCCGGTGTTTTTGACGATGCACTTCTCTTTGATCCCTTGGGCAATCAAGTTGACAGAGCTCCAATTGTTGACTTGACAACAAATCCCATCCTTTTTGGCGCTCCACTTGTGATTACTGGAAGTCAATTGCGGGGAAGTGCGGAGGCCGGATCTGGCGGGACGCAGAGCTCACCTACCGATTTCCCTGTTGTGGAGATGCGTTCAGTGGAAGAGGACCGATTTGTTTCTCTTGCCTGGGATCCCTTAACGACTGTTCCACCGGATCAACTTACTGTCAGCCAGCTGCCTTCATCCCTCGACCCCGGCTGGCACTTCCTTCGGGTCATCACGTCAGGTGTCCCCAGTGTGGCGAAGCTTGTCCGGGTTGGCTGCAGCCTTTCGATTACGCAACAGCCGCCGGTGAGTGTGACGAAGGCGGTGGAAGAGACGGCCAAATTTGTGATCAAGGTGCAGGGAGCGCGTTACTTCCAATGGCAGAAGAACGAAATTGATATTCCCGGAGCGACATCCTCCACTTATATCACTCCTCCAATCACGGACGGTGACAACGGCTCCCAATATCGATGTCTCTACTGGACGGACTGTACGCCGGAACCCTACCCATACTCCGATACGGTCACCCTCTACGTGACCGACAGCGTAGTGCCTATCATCAGCGTCACAGCCCCCAACGGCGGGGAATCGTGGGCCTACTCGGAAAGCGATACCATCAGAAAGAGCCATCTCCTTGTCTGGGAATCGGATGATAACTTTGGATTAAGCCGGGCGAAGCTCTCGTATTCTGCGGACGAAGGATCCACCTGGACCTGTATCGCGGACTCGGACGATATCGACTGCTCTCCGAACGGATTGAGTGCGGACGATACCAGCTACCTCTGGGAAATGCCGACCCAGGAGGAAGCTGCCAACAGCACACCGCCCCAGACCTTTCCTTCTGCCACGTGCAGGGTAAAGGTCGAGCTGTGGGACACGGCCACGCCTACCCCCAATTTCAACGAAGACACGTCGAACGCGAACTTCTACATCATCCAGCCGACGACCACAGCGATTAAGACGCTGATCTTCTGGAACTCCGAGCGGATCTGCAACCAGTACGACACGTGCGACTGTGCCAACTGGACCACGGACCCGGCCTGCACGGCGACGATGCGGACGAGCCGGATCCTGCAGGAGCTGGCAGACCACCCGAAGGTCATGGGGGTCATTCGGGACCTGGCCGGGGCGACGGACCCGGTGAGCCTGAACCCGATCGCCAGTTTTTATACCCCCTGGGACGCCTGCTACGACGACCCGGGGACCGACTGTATCGACGCGGGATGCCTGGCGAACCGCCAGACCTACGCGAATGAGCTTGCGGGAGCGATCCGAAACTACATCCTGGACCAGGCGAATAACACCTATACCAGCACGCAATACGTGATCCTGGTGGGGTACGATGCCCAGATCCCCTTCTACCGGATGCACGACGGGACAAGCATCTACCCGGAAGACGAGTACATTGCGGAAGTGAGCCTCGACCCCTGTACGACAATGGGAAGCGCACTGGACGACAGCTACTACCTGACGGACAACTACTACTCCGAGCTCAGCCCGGAAGAATCGGACCTGGCCTCGAACCCGTACGCGTATCTCAATGATTTCGCCATTGGAAGGCTGGTGGAAACGCCGGAGCAGATCGAGGACGTGATCCACACCTTCCTGGCGCAGGACGGCCAGGTAAACGCATTACCGGACGTGACGGGAGAAAACCGGATCCTGGTGACGGGGTTCGATTTCCTCTACGACACGGCCAAACAGATCGACCTGGCCTTCGACCAGGACGGGTACACGCCGGGAGGCGACCTGGACGAGCTTCTGGACAATCCGGCGCCGGGGCAGGAGGGGGACGAGTACACGCCGGCGATGCTGGAAGCGGCGCTCTATCCGACAAACCCGGACGACGAAGTCCACCGGATTGCGAATATCAACACCCACGCGAACCACTACAGCTTCGCGGCCTCCCAGGCGGGGAGCGGAGACGAGAGCCTGTACTGCACGGACGCAACGTATAACCCGACGCTGTGCTACCAGGGATCGGACATGGCAAGCCAGAGCCGGGACCTGAAGGGGACGGTGCTCTATACGTCAGGCTGCCACTCGGGACTTCCGGTGCCGTCGACGGACGGAAAGCCGCTGGACCTGCCGGAAGTGATGGGGACGAAGGGGGTGGTGGGCTACATCGGGAACACGGGATACGGGTGGGGCCTGAAGCACGGACGGGGCCTGACGGAAGACCTCATGGAAGGGATCACGGACCAGATCGTGAGCCACGGGACGATCTCCATCGGGCAAGCGCTGGCGAACGCGAAGCGGAGCTACTACATCAAGGAGAAGCGGTACGACGTCTTTGACGAGAAGGTGCTGCACGAGCTGAGCCTGTTCGGGATTCCGAACTACCTGGTGGTGACGGAAATTGCGAGAGGAGAGGAAGGCGGGCTACCTCCGGCGGACGGACCGGACCGGGGATGCTGGGAGGGGATCTGCGTGGAAAAGAGCCGGGAGACGGGGACGGGTCTGACCCTGATACCCCCGGACGTGACAGAGCTGGTGCTGAACTTCACCTTTGGATCGGGAACGTACCAGCAGGTGACGGCGACGGACGGAAGCGGGAGCTACTACGAGCTGAACGGGCAAGCGTCGGGGGAGGTGGGGGACGCGATCCAGCCGCACTTTGTGTATAACAGCTACCTGAGCGGGACCCGGGCGCACGGGATCCTCTTTACGGGGGGAGACTACACGACGGAAGCGGGGTTTGACCCGGTGGTGGCGGTACCGCATACGCTGAACTACGCGCCGATGGACGAAGGTCCCCTGCCGAGCCGGAGCACCTGGACACCGAGTGTCCGGGCCTCCTTTGGGATCGCGGGCGTGATCGGGAAGCGGTCGATCGGGGAGCAGGGGTATACGAACATGGTGGTGCACACGGGATCGTACGATGGGGGAACGGGAGACGAGAGCCGGTTTAGTGCGATGCAGTTTGCGATCTACTACTCAAACGACTCCGACTATCTCGCCCCGACGATCACCGAACCGGGGGCGGGAGGGTTTCATACGCTGAACGGCCTCACGGCCTCCTTCAGCGTGGAGGCCCAGGATGCAAGCGGGATCTACCGGGTGGTGGTGACGTACGACGACGGAGCCGGGAGCTGGACGAGCCTGGATCTGGACTACAACGATGCCACGCTGGTGTGGGAAGGGGACCTGTCGGTGCGGCAGGACATCCGGTACTACGTGCAGGTGGTGGACAAGCAGGGGAACGTGAAGATCCTGACGGAGAGCGGGGACGATGTGGACTATGGAGATGTACCGTATGGAAGCACCTGGACCGGCCCGAGGATGTGGACGATCCACCTGGTGGACAACGAAAACGGAGACGGAACGGGAGACGGACTTCCGGACGTGTGGGAAGACCAGTATGCCTGTGTAAGCTCGTTAGCAAACGATGCCGCAGAAGACCCGGACGAAGATTTGCTGACGCACCTGGAAGAATTCACGTATGACACGAACCCGTGCTACGGAGACACCGACGGGGGCGGAGAGAATGACGGATCGGAAGTGCGGGCCAACGGGACAAGTCCGAAGCGGAACCCGAAGATGGGAACAGACGATCACCATCTGGAGATCCGGATGACGGAATCGGGGGGGTATCCGGTGGTGGAATGGCCGGACGGGACCGGGGCGGCAGGGGACTGCATCTGGGAAAGCAACGTGGGAGAGAACGACACGATCGACGGGACGTACTGGGTGTACCGGTCGGACGATCCCTACTTTGACGATACGGAGCTCCTGGTCGGATCACTCCCGGATGGAACGCACTGTCATAAGGATACGACGGCGGGGGCCGGTCCTTACTACTACAAGGTGTGGAACTACGAGATCAATACGAAGGCGCCGATTGTGGGTGGCCTGGTCCCGAACCATGGGGTGGTCCTGACCCAGACGGCGGTGGCGATATACGGAGAATATTACATGACGGGAGCAACGGTGACCATCTGCGGGGAAGAAGCGACGAATGTCTTTGTCGAGGACGATAAGAAGATCACCTGCATGACGCCGGCCCATGACACGGCGGAAGCCTGCGACGTGACGGTGACAAATCCCAACGGCCAGCATGGAACTCTTTCGGGAGGGTTTAGCTATCAGTAACAAGATGTACTGTTATCTATTACAAACCTGAAAAAAGAACAAAGTGATTATAATCACTCGAACTGAAAATATGATATGAGATAATGTAGAATCGATAGTAGGAATTCAAGAGGGGGAAATATGAGAAAAGCTCTGTGGATATGGCTGATCATGACAATGATCGGTACGGGAGCGGTGTTTGCCAACAGGGTGCTGACCCTCGAAGAGCGAATGGAAGCCCAGAGAGCCATCGAGCGGGTCTATTACAACCATAGAATATGGCCTAAGGAAAATCCCCAGCCAAAACCCCCCTTTGAAAAGATGGTACCGGAAGAAGTGATCCGGAAGAGGGTGGACAACTATCTTAAAAAATCGATCCTATTGGATGAATACTGGCAAAGACCCCTGATAGGCCAACAGCTCCAGGCCGAAATGAACCGGATGGTGCAGAACACGAAGGATCCCGAGATGTTGAGGGAACTCTTTGCCGCCTTGAACAATGACCCCTTCCTCATTGCTGAATGTTTTGCCCGCCCAGCATTGGCCGACCGACTGATCCGAAATTGGTATGCCTTTGATGAGCGGTTTCATAATGATTCGAAGCAAGAAATATTGAATTTGCAAAAGAAAGCCAAATTTGAAGGAAATGAGATAAGAGAAAGCAAAAATTTTTTGCTTATAAATATTAGTTCTGACGATGGAAGAGAAGATCTATCGCAAAAAAGTTTTGATCTGCCTTTTG
This sequence comes from Thermoanaerobaculia bacterium, assembly GCA_035593605.1. Lineage (NCBI taxonomy): Bacteria > Pseudomonadati > Acidobacteriota > Thermoanaerobaculia > Thermoanaerobaculia bacterium. The sequence goes on from DAOSWS010000032.1 coordinate 10,065, forward strand.
ATGATGAAAGGTTTGCAAAGGAAGTTCAAAGATTTCCGCAACCAGGACAAGTTTCAGAGATTGAAGCGAATGAAAGTTTTTACTTTTTCCGAATCACCTTTACAATGACAGATACATGTTTAACAGGCGCCGTAATCTATGTGCCCAAAAATTATTTTGATAATTGGTTATCCACGAAAGTTCCCGATTCCACGTTACATATAGAATCAATTAATTATAATTTTAATTTACCCGATGATAAGTTTCCAGGAATAAGAGCTTACACTCCCACTAAGCCTGATTCATGGATGCAGACCTTTCTTCCTCTGACTGGACGATACAACCATACAGCAGTGTGGACGGGATCCGAAATGATCATCTGGGGTGGTTATCCATCCATGAATACAGGAGGACGATATGATCCCACCACAGATACATGGGGCTCTGTTCCACTGACCGATGCTCCTGAACCACGTTATTTGCATACTGCTGTCTGGACAGGAACCGAAATGATTGTGTGGGGAGGCCAACAAAGTGGGTACCTGAATACGGGTGGACGATATAATCCATACACTGATTCATGGGTAGCAACCACATTGAATAGTTCCCCAGGTGCCAGACGATTCCATACTGCAATATGGACGGGTTCCGAAATGATCATCTGGGGTGGGCAGGAAACCAGTGGGCGAGTCAATACAGGGGGAAGATATAATCCTCATTACGATTCCTGGCAGGAAACCTCGCTTAATGATGCACCATTGGCAAGATATGGCCACACGGCTGTCTGGTCTGAATCTGAAATGATTATTTGGGGTGGGAATGGTGGTTTAAACACAGGGGGGCGCTATAATCCATCATTGAACTCATGGGAAGCAACATCGACTGTGGGTGCACCGAGCGGTCGTGAATATCACACCGCTGTATGGGCTGAAGATAGAATGATCATTTGGGGGGGGAATACATCAAATACGGGTGGCCAATACGATCCTGTTATTAATGCATGGACTGCAACGACACTTGATGGTGCGCCATCTGGAAGGTCCTATCATTCTGCAGTCTGGACTGGGTTGGAAATGATCATTTGGGGAGGAATGGGATCTTCACCAAGCTATAAAAATGATGGCGGAAGATATGACCCCGAAACTGATTCATGGATATTGACTACCACTGTAAATGCACCGGTGGGCAGATACCAGCACTCAGCAGTTTGGACCGGATCGGAAATGATCGTGTGGGGAGGACATCAATCCAGCACTGGATACAATACTGGTGGTAGATATAATCCATCTCTAGACTCTTGGGTTTCAACCTCTTATTTTCAACCGGAGGGCCGGGCATTTCACACTGCAGTATGGACGGGAACGGATATGATAATTTTTGGAGGTTTTACAGAGAGTAATCATAATATTCCTTCATATAAGGGTTATCGATACAATCCAGTGTGCGACCAATGGACTGAAATATCTTCAATTAATGGCCCAGAGGCAAGATCGTTCCATTCTGCAGTTTGGACGGGTTTTGAAATGGTTATATGGGGAGGCGGTACTGGATTTAACGGTCAAATTGAAACGAATACTGGCGCCATGTACGATCCATCTTTGGACAGTTGGACTACAACGACTACAGATAATGCGCCTTCTTCCAGGGCAGGGCATACGTCATTATGGACAGGCGCAGAAATGATCGTCTGGGGAGGGGGATTTAATACGGGAGGAAAATATACTCCTGAGTTTGATACCTGGGTTCCGACAACCATTGATGGTGCCCCTGCTCAAAGAAGTGATAATACAGGAATCTGGACCGGATTAGAAATGATTATTTGGGGTGGATATGACAATACTGGTGGAAGGTATAATCCTTTCGATGATAGTTGGGTAGCTACATCTCAAGTTGATTCTCCAACAGGAAGAGGAAATCATTCCGCTTTATGGACGGGATCTCATATGCTTATATGGGGCGGAAGAACGGGCTCCACAGAATTGGCTTCTGGGGGTTTATATAATACTCAAACGGATTCATGGTCTGAAATTTCTTCTGTCAATGAACCTTCTCCACGATGGAGGCAAACCGCTGTCTGGACAGGCAATGAAATGATCGTCTGGGGGGGAAAAGATGATTATGGGCAGCTTGACTCTGGTGGGCGTTATGATCCATTTCTAAATTCATGGAAAACAGTCACAACCCTGAATGCCCCAGTAGCAAGAGAAGATCACACATCAATATGGACTGGGGATCGTATGATCGTTTGGGGTGGGTCTGATGGTATCGATTACCTAAATAGTGGCGGGATATTTTTCCCGGATACCGAGCCAAGGGTGATCTTTAATCTGTCAACCTCCTTCAATAATGATACTGTGCTTGAGCTGGGCAGTGGAGAAATGACAATCTTTGATGGCACAGATTCATCCGATGGTTCGAATCCCTATACCACTACACCCTATCATGATGCTCTGGACAGACTTACCTTTTCATGGGATCTCAATAATGATGCTGATTTTGAAAATGAATGTGAATCAGCGAGTTCAGGTTTTGATAAAACTGACTCTACCTTCTCTTTATCTCAAGAAGAATTAAATATCTACGGGATTAACGCTGCAGGGGACTACCCAATCTGGCTTCGAGTAGAGGATGCCAACGGAACGAGGAAATGTTCCTCCGCCACCCTTACGGTCATTGATGGCCAGCCACCAGATGTTGAGGTTTTAGTCCCCAACGGCGAGGAAAACTGGTTGTACTCTGCCAGCGACGGAGAACGGGAACACTATACAATCGCCTGGATGGCTGAGGATCCTTATGGAGTCGTCGAACGCCTGAAAATTTCCTATTCCACCGATGGTGGATCAACCTGGAGTTGTGTGGCCGACTCCGCAGGGATCGATTGTCTTTCTGAAAATCTGGATGGTTCCGATACGCTTAGTGCGTTGGATAATTCTTTTACATGGACGATACCAACCAAGCTGGAAGCGATATCACAGGGACAGAACGTACCTTCAGACCTTTCTTTTATTAAAGTGGAAGCATGGGATTCTGGCAATAATAGGGCGGAAGACAGCAGTGATGCCCAGTTTTCCATTATTCAACCACTTCTTACCACGGTCAAAACGCTTATTGTCCAGGACACTGAACGAATCGAACGAGTCTATGGAACCTCAGCCAGAATCAGTCTGGGAAAAAGCCTGACGGAGCTGGCAAAACATACATTAGTAGATGGTGTTATTCTGGATCTCTCTTCGATTCAGGCTATCCAGGATGCTTATACATGCTGGGATGACTGCTACGACGGAGATGGATGTCAGTTTAATTCTCCCTGCGAAAGCGCCAGTGGAAATCCACAGGAGCGTGCAAACGCTCTGGCTGCAGAAATTCGAGGGTATGTTCTTGATCAGATTCAGACACATTACAATAACGTGGAAGCCATAATCCTTGTAGGGGATGATAACCAGGTACCGTTTTACAGAATGGAAGATGGCACGATCATCTATTCAGAACCAAACTACATTACCGAGGGCGGACTCAGCATCACTACACCGGTGGGGTCGGCACTGCATAATGGATATTTTTTGACGGACAATTTTTATACTGAACTTAACCCGGAGATTTCTCCTATCGCTGGATCCGATAATCCCTATGTTTTCATGAACGATATATCACTGGGCCGACTGGTAGAGACCCCGGAGCAAATGACTGGTGTTATCACCAACTTTCTCAACAGAAATGGTCAGATAACTCTGGTCTACTCCACGGATTATGCCATGGTGACGGGCCTTGAGTTTCTTCACGACAGTGCCCTTGTTATCCGGAACCGGTTTCAGGCCGCAGGCAAGAATACTGACTTTCTCATCGATAATCCTGGTCAGGGGGGAGATAGTTACACTCCTGCAGACCTTGGTACGATGCTCTTTTCTACCCCTCCCCATAATCTGATAAACATCAACACCCACGCGAACCACTACAGTTATGCTGCCTCGGTGCCAGTCGGTGCATCAGATGTTCTTCTTTGCACGGATGCAACTTACAACCCTTCATTATGTTACAGCCAGGACATGGATGCCTATTCTGGAACACTGACAGGATCAGCCCTCTATACATCAGGCTGTCATTCGGGATTGGTTATTTCCAACGAAGGCCCGGACTTACGGTGGTTGGACCTTCCAGAAATGATGGCGGAAAAGGGTGTTGTTTCCTATGTCGGGAACACGGGATATGGCTGGGGCCTGAAAGATGGACGGGGGCTTACGGAAAAGCTCATGATTGAAATATCGGATCAGATCCTTGAGGCTGGAGATATTGCAATGGGGCAAGCCGTGAGTCAGGCCAAAAGGCGGTATTATCTGAACGAGAAGCGGTACGACGTCTTTGACGAGAAGGTACTGCACGAACTGAGCCTGTTCGGGATTCCCAATTATCATATTCTCACAGCGATTGATCGTGTCTCCGATGAAGGCCTGCCTCCGGCGGACGGACCGGACCGGGGATGCTGGGAGGGGATCTGCGTGGAAAAGAGCCGGGAGACGGGGACGGGTCTGACCCTGATACCCCCGGACGTGACAGAGCTGGTGCTGAACTTCACCTTTGGATCGGGAACGTACCAGCAGGTGACGGCGACGGACGGAAGCGGGAGCTACTACGAGCTGAACGGGCAAGCGTCGGGGGAGGTGGGGGACGCGATCCAGCCGCACTTTGTGTATAACAGCTACCTGAGCGGGACCCGGGCGCACGGGATCCTCTTTACGGGGGGAGACTACACGACGGAAGCGGGGTTTGACCCGGTGGTGGCGGTACCGCATACGCTGAACTACGCGCCGATGGACGAAGGTCCCCTGCCGAGCCGGAGCACCTGGACACCGAGTGTCCGGGCCTCCTTTGGGATCGCGGGCGTGATCGGGAAGCGGTCGATCGGGGAGCAGGGGTATACGAACATGGTGGTGCACACGGGATCGTACGATGGGGGAACGGGAGACGAGAGCCGGTTTAGTGCGATGCAGTTTGCGATCTACTACTCAAACGACTCCGACTATCTCGCCCCGACGATCACCGAACCGGGGGCGGGAGGGTTTCATACGCTGAACGGCCTCACGGCCTCCTTCAGCGTGGAGGCCCAGGATGCAAGCGGGATCTACCGGGTGGTGGTGACGTACGACGACGGAGCCGGGAGCTGGACGAGCCTGGATCTGGACTACAACGATGCCACGCTGGTGTGGGAAGGGGACCTGTCGGTGCGGCAGGACATCCGGTACTACGTGCAGGTGGTGGACAAGCAGGGGAACGTGAAGATCCTGACGGAGAGCGGGGACGATGTGGACTATGGAGATGTACCGTATGGAAGCACCTGGACCGGCCCGAGGATGTGGACGATCCACCTGGTGGACAACGAAAACGGAGACGGAACGGGAGACGGACTTCCGGACGTGTGGGAAGACCAGTATGCCTGTGTAAGCTCGTTAGCAAACGATGCCGCAGAAGACCCGGACGAAGATTTGCTGACGCACCTGGAAGAATTCACGTATGACACGAACCCGTGCTACGGAGACACCGACGGGGGCGGAGAGAATGACGGATCGGAAGTGCGGGCCAACGGGACAAGTCCGAAGCGGAACCCGAAGATGGGAACAGACGATCACCATCTGGAGATCCGGATGACGGAATCGGGGGGGTATCCGGTGGTGGAATGGCCGGACGGGACCGGGGCGGCAGGGGACTGCATCTGGGAAAGCAACGTGGGAGAGAACGACACGATCGACGGGACGTACTGGGTGTACCGGTCGGACGATCCCTACTTTGACGATACGGAGCTCCTGGTCGGATCACTCCCGGATGGAACGCACTGTCATAAGGATACGACGGCGGGGGCCGGTCCTTACTACTACAAGGTGTGGAACTACGAGATCAATACGAAGGCGCCGATTGTGGGCGGCCTGGTCCCGAACCATGGGGAGGTCCTGACCCAGACGGCCGTGTCAATTTACGGAGAATATTACATGTCCGGGGCGACCGTGACCATCTGCGGGGAAGAAACGACGAATGTGATCGTAGAACATCAAGGGAAGATCAAGTGCGTAACCCCGGCCCACGACACGGCGGAAGCCTGCGACGTGACCGTCACGAATCCCAACGGCCAGCATGGGACCCTGACGGGGGGGTATACCTACACTCCATAGTCATCAAGAATGGGATGCGATGTATTGCCTCATGGCTTCCGCGACGGAATCATAAGATTCTTTCAATCCCGGATTTTCTGCGACGGGGAATGATTTCAAACCCTCGTTAAACCACTTTCGCGATTCCTCCGGTTTATCCAGATTCAGGCAGACTTCGGCAAGGTTTATATAACAATGGCAGAGTTTTTCTTTCTCGTGGATTTCCTTGAAGAATGAAGCTGCTTTAGAGTAATTGTCATAGGCTTCTTGAAACAGCTCTTTGTAATAGCAGGCAATCCCTCTGTAGTTATAGGATTCTGCCAGGCCGCTTTTAATGCCGAGAGATTGAAATATTTCTCCTGCTTCATCTACCAATGATAGTGCTTCATCCAACCTGTTTGTGTACATCTCCAGGTTGCTAAGGTTAAGCAGAATCCCGCTGAGCAAATAATAGTCGCCTTGAGCTTCAATCTGTGGTATTAAGTTTGTAAATACTTCTCTTGCAGTGTTTAAAAATTGACATTCGATAAGAACATTCGCGAATTCGATTTGAACTCGAAGTTCCTGATGGAGGTTCATGCAGCTTCTGGCTATATTGGTTGCCCTCACAAGAAGGGTCAGGGCATGGTCAAATTGTTTGTCGCCCTTTGCAATGGAAGCAAGGAAATAAAGAGCAAGAATTCGGAAGTCCAGAACTACATTCTCCTTTGATACGATTATTTCAAAGCAACGGCGTGCTTGATCAAAATCTCCATGGCGAAAATGAGCAACACCAATCAGGTACAGTAGCTGGTCATAATAGTCTTTGTGAATCGCAGAGAGCATTTTTTCTGCCGAGTTGATATAGGAATATTTACCCAGTTTTTCCATGCAATCGAATTGGGCGAGGAGAAACTGATTTTTGTATTCCACGGGATCCTTTTTCCGAAGAAGCTTGCGAATTCTCTTTGATAAAGTCAGGGCATCGAAAACTTTTCCCGACTTCATCCGAGCCATAACAAGCCGGTGCGCAATATCCCATTTTTTGTGATCCCGAGTAAATTTTAGTAGATCATAGGTCCTTTCATAGTATTTTGATGCTTCATGAAAAGAGCATTGATGAAAGAGCTGATCGGCAGCGAGGTTGCTGAATTCTAAAGATTTTTTCTTTTCACCGGCCAGGCTGTAGTGATCTGCAACAACAGAGTATTCAGGATGGACATCTTCGGAAAGAGCACGTTCAAGGACTCCGGAAATTTTCTTATGGGACTTCCGGCGAACCCTTGATGGGATCATTCGATAGATTGTTTCCCTCACTAGTGTGTGGGAAAAGACCCGGGAAGTTATCGATTTCTCAAGAAAATAACCCGCACGATCCAGGTCCAGAATGGCTGTTTGGACGAAATCTTTTCCCATGACTTCCTTAAGATGTAAAAGATGAAACTGATTTCCGAAGCAGGAGGCCAGCATCAGGTGTGCCCTCTGGGTCAGTGTCAGCTTTTCGATTCTTGCAAGGATAATGTCTTCGGTTCCCTGAAGGTGTTCGATCCTGGCATGGCTTTGCGGGACCCATTCCCCAAGGCGTCGCTGGAGAAGATTCGCTCCCTGTAAATATTCCAGAAGTTGCCGGGCAATCAGAGGGTTCCCCCGAGTACTGCGAATAACGAGATCCTTCAGCGAGTCCCCCATGGGGCCTCCAAGTATTTCACCTGCCAAATCTTGAAGCCCTTCGGGGCTGAAGTTCTCGAGAGGGATGGTATAACAACCGATGCGATCGTCCAATTCAGATTTTTCGCGATCAGGACGGGAAGTCGATAGAATGAAAAGAGGCTGATTTCGTAAATGATTCATTAACGAAACCAGTAATTCCATGGAGAGAGTGTCAAACCAGTGCAGGTCATCCAGGAAAAGAAGAATGTTTTTTTCGTCTGTCAATTGAAGCAGAAGCTGGCTCAGAATATGGTGGAGTATGTTTTTACTGGAGGATTCGTCATACTTCTGAATCTTAACCTCTTCTGGAATAACGGTTCCGAAAAATTCAGCAAGCCAGGGTAGATAGTCGCGGTCAATATTGGGAAGAGTGCGCTGAAGGGTTTTGAAGGTCGGGATGTCACCCTGAAATAGAAACTCCAGAAAGATATCAACCCAGGGTCCGTAGGCATGGTTACTTCGGCTTATTTCCCCCTTTCCCGCAATACATTGCCATTGTTGCGACTGTGCGATTGACAAAATATGGTTTGAAAGAAATGTTTTTCCAACACCGGCTTCACCTTCCAGGATGACCAGGGAGGGTTTTCCTGCTTTAGCTGTTTCCATGAGAGTAAGAATCGTTTTTGTCTCTTCTTTCCGATCAAAAATGCTCTCTCGGAGAAAAACAGCCTGGGAAAATCTTTGCCTTTCCAGTAACTCATATATGGGTGTGGATTGAGCTATCCCCTTAAATTCCCGCATGCCCAGTTTTTTAAATCTGAAATTCTTACTTGCTTTATCTCTCACTGTCTCGCTGGTGCAAATCTGATTCTCTTCTGCACTTTGCATGATTCGGGCCGACAGGTTGACCGTACTTCCCATCACCGTGTAATCCCATCGACCTGAACCCCCGACAATACCGGTAAAAGCACGACCCGAATTCATCCCGATTCCTAATGAGATGTTCTCGTAGTTCTCAAGTATCATTTGTTTTACTTCGATGGACCATTGGGATGCCTGCTGTTCAATCTGCTCTTTGGGGGTGGGGGCACCAAAGAGGATCAGAAATGTGCTTCCTTTATCTCCCATGCTGATCCTGTTCAACCGGCCGTCAAATTTTGTTGTGATATCCATGACGGCAGTGAAAAATTCATTGAACTTATGAAGATCAAACACCTTTTTTGTATAAGTAAAACCAGAAAATTTAAAAAAAACAGGGATGATTGTTAAAAGTGCTCCTGCATGGTGTTCTCGTCCAGTGGATACCATTTCCTGAATTTCAGGAATAATAAAGGATGAAAAAGAATCTGTATGGTCGTTAATGCCCTGGTCAACCTCCTTTACTCTTCCCGCTTCTGGTATGCGAAGAATGCGAAACATCGATGATTTCAATTCTTCGTATTCAAGACCTTTGATTCTTTTCGGATCCTGTCTGGCAAGAAGGATGATTTCGCCCGATTTTGCATGATGCTCAGCCTCGGAAGAGAAGTCTACGGCACTGCCGGCAAAAATGTAGTCACATCGAGAATTAGAGTTCCCGATCCCCGCCAGCAATATTGTTCCTTCGGCAACTCCTATCTTCATTTTTAGTGAAAAATATTTAACGGGTGTCTTAATTCGTTGAAATCGTTTCATCCCATCCTGCATCAGGGTTGCTGTGTAAAGTGTTCTGTGAAGTGAATCCTCGCCAGGGAAAAAACATAGGATTGCATCTCCCCCAAATTTCATGACCTGACCGCCGTGGTTGTGAATCAATCGAATCATGGAGGCAAAATATCGATTTATAATATCGGTCAACAGCTCTGCGCCCTCGGCTCCCAGCACGGACAGTGTTTCGGACATCGCCGTGAATCCGGAAACATCGGCGAAAAGGACCGTACCATGGATCCATTCTTCCCACGGTTTATTGCGGTCATACTGTCGGACGATCTGGGGAAGAAATGATCCAATATCCACGATGGAAGTATACCATTCAGAGATTCGTGACATAGAAGTATTTGGGGATTTTATCGTCATACGGAGATGAAACATTGATTATTTAATAATTGTTGTGGTCAGATTCTTTTGCTACACTAAGAAGACTTGGTTTGTTCGATAATCATCTGTATTTGAATTAAGGAATGGGGAAGAATATTATGGTGCATGAGGCGATACATCCTGCTGACAATCGCTCACGGAAAATTCTGGACCTTGCAAAGCAGATCCATTCCACGCTGGAACTGGATGATATTCTGGCTACCTTTCTAAAACTATCTGTACAGGAATTGGGAACTGATGGCGGAACGATCTACTTTCTCAACTCGGATGGATGCCTGGAATCGAAGCACATTATTTCAAGTCACAAAATTTCCAAAATCGTATTAAACCCGGGTGAGGGAATCGCCGGCCTGGTGGCTGAACGAGGCACCTCCGTTATCCGGGAAGATGTCCAGGAGGATCATCAATTCTCCTCGATTATCGATGAGCGATACGGATTTCATACGCGGAACCTGATCTGTTTTCCCCTGAAGGATCACCAGGGAGAAGTGATCGGAGTTCTGCAGCTTGTCAATAAGCGATCCGGAGCCTTTGAAGATTCGGACATTTCGTTTTTAGAGGATATCTCAACTTTTGTCGCCCTGGCTGTGAAAAATGCTCAATATTACGCGGACAGCATGGAGCGGGCGCGGATGGCCCAGGAAATCAAGGTGGCCCACGATATCCAGCAGAGCCTTCTGCCATCTGAAGATCCGGATATCAAGGGATTCACCGTTGCCAGCCTCTTCATCCCCTGTTATGAGGTCGCAGGTGATTTCTTTAATTTTTATTCGGACGAAGAGGCCGCTCACATCGTTCTTATCGATGTGTCCGGAAAGGGCGTGGGGGCGGCCATGGTCGCCAGCGCGCTTCACATCTATCTTTCCCTTCGGTTGACGAGCAATGTCAGCATGTCGGGATTTGTCCATGAACTCAACGACTATCTCCATGCAACCCTGAACGGAGAACACTATGCTACAGGGATTTTTCTTCGGATCAGACAGAATGGAGAGATGGAATACGTCAGTGCGGGACATCCGCCGATTCTGGTTGCGGGTTCCGGGGCAGAGCGATCCTATCCTTCGACCGGGCTTCCCCTTGGCATTCTCCCGGATCGATTTTTTGATTGTCTCCCGTTGGAGTTGTATCCCGGAGAATCGGCCTGCCTTTACAGTGACGGATTCAACGAGACCCTGGATCCAGATGACGAAGAATTCGGAATCGAAGGCGTACAGGGATCATTGACCCGGCATTCACCCGGTTCCCCTCGAGACATTATTACAGGGATCCATCAGGACATTCTCGATTTTCAAAAGGGAACGCAGGGAAATGACGATCGCACCCTGATTGTTGTAAATCGCAATTAGTCATCCAGTTCATCTTCCCAAAGAACTCATTATTCCGTTCTTCGTATCAGTGCTCAGGAGGTGAGGAATGTCCTTTTCAAAGAAATCATGTTGTGTGGCCGTAATGGTCCTGATTGCCGGATTTCTTGCAGCGGATACGGCGAGAAAAGACGCAGCAAAAATTCTTCAGGAAATGAGCTGGGTGGATGTACAGGACTATTTGAAGACGAATGACATGGTGATTATTCCGCTGGGAAGCACGGAACAGCACGGTCCCCACCTGCCTCTGGGATCTGATTATTTTCTGGCCAGGGAGATGTCAAAGGAAATATCCCGTAAAACGGGAGTTGTGGTGGCTCCTGTCCTTACCGTCGGGTACAGCCGATACCATGGAGGCTTCCCGGGGACGCTGAGCCTTACGCCCGATACGATGGTGCAGGTACTCTTTGAGACTTCGCAGATGCTGATTGGACATGGCTTTCATCGGATTCTGTTTTTCAACTTCCACGGGGGAAACAATATTGTTCAGACCCGGGTGATCCACCGGATTAATCACGAAACGGAGGCAGTGGCTGTAGCCATTGCCGAGGGGGGGAGCATTCATGAATCCCTGGAGCCTCCGGAAGGCATTCAAATTGATTTCTTTGACTGGCACGCGGGGAAGGATGAGACCTCCATGCTTCTTGCCGTCCGCCCGGATCTTGTAAGAATGGATCGAGCGGAAAAACCTCAGATCCACATGACATCCAGGATGGAGAAAATCGGGACCGCGGCGGAAGATGCGCCATCCCTGGCCGTCGTGTTTGAAGCGCTCCTGGCTGTCCCATCGGAAACCGGTAAAGGAGGGGCGAGTCATGAGCTTTCCAGCAATGGAGTGTGGTCCTTCAACGATCCAAACGATGCAACGGCGGAACATGGACAAAAGCGAATCGATTACGTGGTAGAAGGTGCTGTGCGGTTTATCGAAGCGTGGAAGACAACCGAGCCTGTCACAACCGGTCCCGCAGCCTCGGAGTAAAGATGATTCCTGCGTCTTCAGAATCAGACGGTTTCGATCACCATCGCTTCAGTCAGAACGGATATGATATCCATTACCTCTGGCAGGTGATCTTCTGAAACACCCGCTTTGGCCATAATGTCCTGAACTGTGAGAGGGGCCGCATTGGGGAAGGGGAGGTGAAAGAGAAATCGCCCCTGGGCCCGGGTGAGGTTGATGCGCCTCTCCTTCAGCTCTCGGCCTTTTCCCGTCCAGACAGAAACGCTGCTTAGAGCATTCCCATTCCGAGCTGTGGAAAACCTTGCCCCTGAATCGGTTTTCTCGCGAATCCGCTGGGATGTTTCCGGGTCCCGGATTGGTTCAGGGATGAAATCCTTGAAATCGACCTCGATAGTAATGCGATCCACCGTTAACGTGTATCGGAAGTAGGGTCTTTTCCCTTCATGGACCTCTTCTTTGCTCAGAACACCCAGGCCCGATAAATTCTCCAGGAAGTCCTGAGCGGTCTGGATATGGAGGCCGAGCCTTGATGCCGCCTCCGAAGCGGAAATGGTCCGGTAATTGACCAGCAGTTGAAAAAAAGCCTCAGCGTAATCTTTGGAGATCAGGGATCCTAGCCGGGCAGCGGTGGAGAAGTCCATCATCAATGTACCGGTCCAATCTTCAGGGCATTCATGCGGTCCAGGATCCGGACGCCGTTCCCTTTCCTGTGCAGGTCCAGAAATTCAATAAAAAGATGGGCCAACGAAGCGCAGAGCTGATCAAAGGTCAGATCTTCTTTGAATTCAAGGTACATATCTTTCGAAATCGAGACACTGACATGTCCGTCCCGGTCAAAGGAGACCCAGGATCGTCCCTCGTGCGGTGGAACAAGACCATAGAGGTAGGCCCATTCCTGGCCCATCATGATCGGGACCAGGATGATCCTGTCGTTCTCTTCATAGGGCCATGCAATCAGATGCCGGAGAGAAAAGAGAGCAAAGGAGCGCACCTCATCCCTGGTGTATTCCGCCCGGGCCGCCGCGAGGGGGCGCTCCGTGAATCCGTTTTCTGCGCGGGTAACCGGCTGTGCGGCAAGTTCAAAGACTTCCCTTCCCCGCCATTTTAGCCGCTTTGTCGCGAAAATATAGACCATCCAGAAGAACAGGATCACAAGAATGATCATGAATAGACGAACGAGAGGGGCGTGAGGCCCGGCGTGGGCCATGGAAAAAAAGACAGCACTGATCGATAGGAGATAGGCGATAGATACCAGAAAGTTGGGGTTCCGTACACGGAAGAAAGCCAGGGCGGACCAGGCGGAATAGAGGAGAAAAAACGCACCTCCCGTTACCATGGCCTGCCGGGGACCGAAGAGGTAAAAAACGAAGGCAAGAATGACAAGAGTCACGACAGCCGGTATAAACATTGCCAGTCCGAAATCTAATTTCAATTTTCTCGAGGATGGTCCCATGGCTGCCTCCTTAGGAAAACGTGGACAACTTCACTGTATCCAGTTGGTCGAGGATCTGATCTTCTCTGCCCTTAAGGAAGAGAGAAAAGAAACCGGAGAAGACGTGCCCCATGTTCTCGCAAAGCTGATCGAAAGCCAGTTCATCTCTGTACAAGCGGTAATCTTTATGAGAAATGGAAACGATCATGGTCCCGCTGAAATCGATCATGATCCTGTTTATTGTCATGGTTTTTTTGCCCCCGCCGGTTCCTGAGCAGCAGCCTCTTCCTCCGTAATCCGGTGAAAGTCATACATTTGATGAATCACAAGGGCAAGGACTTTACCGTCTTCTCGGGTCGCGAAGGAAATGCGGTTCTGATCAAATTCGTCAATCCAGACCCCCCTGTCCCCGGTGTCTTTCAAATGAACAATCCCTTTTTGAGGATCGTGAATGGCCAGGTTTCCATTCTTATAAACGACCGTGAGCTCCATCTGGGCCATTGGTACCGGGTAGGAGCCCAGGTACGGCTGAAAGGATTCCGGTACATCGGCTTCGATCGATTCAGGGTTTTCTTTTTTGGGCAGGCGAACGTCCTGGTAAAGAACCAGTGTGGTGACTTTGCCAACGCTGGTTTCTTTAAATACCACCTTTACCTGGTCAGTCAGGAGAAAGGCACGCTTCCCTTCCGCGTCAGGTTCTGCGAGCTCAAAGGCCATCTGCCCCGGGATATCCACGGCCAGGTGGTTGTTTTGCACTTTCACGGTAAATACCTTGTCTGCCGGTCCTTTGTACTTGCCAAGAAAGCGCTGGTATTTTTCCAGATTGTCACTCTTGAGTTCGTCACCCTTCTTGAGATCGCCAGCTCTCCAGTCCAGAATCTCCATGCTTTTCGGGTTGAACCGTGTGCTCTTCGATTGGAGGGTCGCAATGCGGAGGTGACCGGAATCGGCATAATCAATTTCCTTTGCCGTAGTGTCAATGGGAATCCAGCGTCCCTGCCCCATATAGATTTCGTTCCAGCCATGCTGTCCGAAACTTCCGCCCCGGTTGGGGACCAGCATACAGCCCCACACGACCCGGGCGGGAATCCCGACCGCGCGGCAGAAGGCGGCAAAGAGCCTGGAGTGAGCCCCGCACTCTCCGACCCGCAGATCATAGGTGTTGCGGGCTCCTCCTCCCCCGGGGATGTCATAGGAAATTTCGTTGGCCACCCATTCGCTGAGTCGGATGGCTGCCTCCCAGGCATCCTTCGCACCTTTCGTGATTTCTTCAGCCCTGGCGATTAATACCGGATCCGCCGATTCAATGAAATCCTCCGGTTCCAGGTAGGGGAGGAGATCCTTTTCTCCCTTGAAGGAGGGCGGAAAGGGAGGAGCATTTTCCCCGTTGTACTTCCTGTGTTCGATTTCAAAGATACCCTCGATCAGGTTGTCCTTCACGGTACCCGTAAAGATCTGACCGGTAATGTTGAGGCTTTCCGGCGTGATCCACGCACCAATGGGCTCAAGGGTTGCCTTCACTTTTACATAGGTGATCGATTTGAAGTTCGAAATGGGGATGTCTACCTTTGCGAAGATGTCGTCATCGATGGGAATGGTCGTGATCGTATCCCGAATCGACGGATCGGCGAGGTATATGACCCGGCCCGGAAACTCGACCTTGAGCATCTGGCCGGTCGAACGGTCCAGCCACCACGTAGCCTTGGCTCCCGTGACCAGATTTACCTCATCGAGAACCAGAGCCTCAAAGGACCTGCCAAGAAGAGGTATGCTTTCCTCCCCCCGCTTTGTATAGCGGGTTTTCTGAATTTGAGCGTCCAGAGAATCGAAGACATTGTAATTGGCCGCATCCATCTTATTCGTCATGAAATCTCGGACCAGGTGGGGGAAAAAGATTCCGTTTTCAAGGATGACATCGGGAGGAAGTTCTACGACCTTGGTGGTCCCTTCGGGTTTCATGGTCACGCGGGCTTTCCCGTTTTCGATGACCGTGCTGGCCCCCATTTTGAAAGTTCCCTGGTCGATGTCGATCTGCTGGTAGGTAAAGGCCTTATAATCGGGATCTGTTTTACAGGTTGTCCGGATTTCCGTATCCACAGTCGCCCCGAGAAGGGAGACTTTGATTTTTACGTCATCCGTTAACGTCACAACCGGTTTGCCATCCACCTCATCCTTCTGGATGGATGTCGTGGCATACCCGCAGATCTTGCCCCTGATCTCCGCCGCATAGGTGTACGACGCTCCACTTTCTGCGAGAGCCGCCGGAATCCAGATCCCGATCAGCAATGATGCAGCAATTACGATTCGTATCTTGACTTTCATTACATCCTCCTTCCCAATTTTGTCCCCGGACTCATCCTGCAGCCTGATAACTCTAAAGAACAAATACTACATACTAAATATACTATAAGAGATATGTTGACAATTGTCAACCCCTATCCATGGGTTTATACGTACGGTCGCTAAATCTGATTCGATGTCCGTTCAGAAGGAAACCTGTTACACTGAGGTTGGAGCGTGACAGAAGATCCCTCGAAAGGGAATCGCGGACACCGGGAGCAATCCTTTGTAACTTTTGTCCTCTGAAGAGACATAGACCTACGATGACACGTCAACTCGATGAACCGACCCCTCTGTTCGATTATAACGACCTGCGGAATCGAAAAAAAGAATCCGTACAGTCCTGGTTTGAGACCTATTCCGATGCTGTCTATACCTTCATTTATTACCGGGTCGGGCGGGATTCCGACCTGGCATCCGACCTCACGCAGGAAACCTTTCTGGTAGCTTTACGCCGCCTGGAGTCGTTTGATCCAGCCAGGGGTTCGATGCTGCCCTGGCTGACCTATATGGCAAGAAATCAAATCCGGAAGACGCTGAAGCGGAGAAGAAGATTTTTCCCGATTTTTGGGAGGAGCGAGAAGGAGCCCTTTCACAGGGGTGAATTTGCGCGGTGGATCACACAGACCCCACTGCCCGATGATCTTCTACAGAACAAGGAAGTCAGAAGCTGGATCGCCGCGGCCCTTGCCTCCCTGCCGGGTCGATATCGCAATATTCTTCTGCGCTTTTACCATGAGGAACGTTCTATAAGGGATATCGCCGAACATGAGGGAATCTCGGAAAGCAATGTAAAGGTGCTGCTTCATCGCGCGAGAGGAGCTCTCCGTGCAATTCTTACAGAGACAGATAAGGAAGCAGAAATACTATCAGGAAAGGAGGCACTGTGAATCACACAATCGATCCGTACGAAGATACAAAGGTGGATGAAAACATGGCCAGGCTGGTAAAACATGCAGAGCCTCCGGTTTTTATGCCCCGGGATCGCAAGGCCTCCATCCTTCAGCGGTTGTTTCGAGAGATGGATGAAACAGGCGATCGCCATGTCGGCCTGAGCATTGGCCCGGGACTGAGGGTTGCGGTCCCGGCCATTCTTATCCTTCTGGCCATTCTCTTTCTGGGCATCTGGCCGACGGAGTCGCCCGTCGGAGTCACATGGGCCGATGTGATTCAGGAGCTCTCGCGGGCTTCAACGCTGCAGGGGAGGGCATCTTCCCGAATCGTGAATCAGACTGGTGAGGAACGGACGATCCAGATATTCTTCTATTACCGGGATCCGGGCCTCTCACGGGAAGAAGTCCAGGACCTCGACAGCCAGGAACCCTCCGTAATCACGATTCGAAAGAGGGGAGACCATTCTGCGGAAGAACTTATTCTCATTCCCGGAATTCGTTCCGCACTTCACGTTACCCATATTTATCTGGGAGAAAGATCCCTTTCTCAGCCTCCCCAGGATTATGTCGCCGAAAGTCTAAGGCGTCTCAAACAAATTTCATCCGATGAAGCCCGTGCCGTGGGGACGCGGGATTGGAAAGGGGAAACACTGAAAGGATTTCGAGCATCGCTGAACGCGCTGTTTCCGGTGCTTCCTTCCGGGATGGGCAGTGGAACCCTCCACGTATGGGTCTCTCCGGTTACCACCCTTCCGGTACTTGTCGAGCTGGACTTTCTTGATTCAGAAAAAAATCAGGTCTATACAGCCTACGATCACCTGGAGTGGAACCGTGCCCTGGATGAAGCCATCTTTCGCATGGATCCTCCCGACGACTACCAGGTAAAAGAACGAAAGCGCATCGTTCAATCCTATTCAGATGCTCATCTTGCAAAGAATGCAGCCGTTTCCATTGGCCTGGAAGATGCGCCTGAACCCATCCTTTCGCGGCACGATATTCTCAGGGTATCCTCCATCGAGGAGGTAACGGAGGAGGGGGATAATTCCGCACCGCCGCTCATCCGTATCACGCTGGAGTTACGGCGTGACTCCGCGGATACCCTGCGGAACGCCCTGGCGGCACCTTCCCCTCCGCTTATGATCGTAAACTGGAACGATGAGGAACGGCTGGTTATCAATTCGCGCAACCTGATTGCAACGAATCTGACGCTGGATCTTTCACGGTTGGGTCAGACTGCAGCGGATATCGAAACCCGTTATATTGAAAACGCAAGACCGGAAGTCATTCAACCCAGGGAGGATACACCATGACATCAGGAACAAGGATGCGTCGAACGTGGACCCGGATCACCCTCGCGGCTCTTCTTACCCTCTTTGCCGGGCTACTGGCAGCTCAGGAGAAATCCGAACCATCCTCCAGCCATATACTGGAGATGAGACTGGTCTCGGAGACCCCTGTGGAAGGATGGATGGAACAGGAATATCCCCAGGGTGAGGGAACAATGCTGTACCTGTCTCCGGAGGCGGCGCTCTCCAATGTGGACATTGAGAAGGCCTGGCCGGAGGAGATGCCGGAGGGAGCAGGAATCGGAATTCTCTTTAACGAAGAGGGGGCAAAGAAACTGGCACGCCTGACCGGGGAGCATATCGGCGAACGCCTGGCCATTCTTCTCGATGGGAATATCATGACGGCACCGACGATCCGGGCCCAGCTGACCGCGGGCCGCGCTCTGGTCCAGGGACACTATACTCTTGAAGAGGCAAAGGCAATTTCTGAAGCTTTGAATCCCGCTCCACCCGATGGGAAGTAAATCCCGAATCGATTCACTCTTCCCGGATCAGACAAACTCTACCTCATCCGGAGGGCGATTCGATCGCAAGTAAATCATTCCCAGAAGAATATCTGTGACGGCAGCGACGATGGCCCCGAGAAAGCCGAGAATAATGGTAAGGAAAAAGACCATGGAGATGATCGTCAGGTACGCGTAGGGTTTCAGAAGGCCATGTAGATTATCCGGAAGTCCCAATAATTTCACGGCAAAGATGATTCCCAGGATCGAGGTGGGAATCCCCACCAGGACTAATGCAATAATAAAGAGGATCTTCAGACGGATTTCTTCAGGGGTTGTCACGATACGCCCGGCACTCAAGATGATAAAAATAAGACAGCTTCCCGCAATGATGAGTGGAATCAGTGTATCCACGGCGTGGAACTGAAAACGATCATGAAGGAAATCGCGAAACCGGTAAAAAACATAGATCGAAAGCCCCATCTGAATTCCCGATACGATTAGCCATAACAATTTAAAGCCACCGAAATGTGCAAAAGCGGTATCTGCAAGAATGGCCATGACCATTCCGGGGAGTACGAGGCATCCGCTAACGATAGCCAGCCATCCTTCCAGGGTGTACGTTTTTTCTTCCATGTCTTACCTCCTTCATTCACCTTTATCTGAAAGTCAGACGAAATCGGGGACATACTCCAGAATATCCCCCGGTTGACATTCCAGTTCCCTGCAGATGGCCTCCAGCGTGGAGAACCGGATTCCCTTGACTCTTCCCGTCTTGAGAAGGGAGAGATTGGTCAGGGAAATTCCGATACGCTCGGAAAGCTCGGTCAGGGATGTTTTCCGTTTCACAAGGACCAGATCGAGGTTTACTTCGATAGCCATACCTCTACGATAATGCAAAATTTTATATTTGTCAACAAATATTTTATGTATTACATAAATTTATATTTGTAAGACATTTATATTTTATCGTATTAGGTAAACTTTCCTCGCTGAGAAGGTAGGAAGGTGAACATACCCCCGGCATGCTTGTACCGATCCTGCGCTCCCGAGATGTCTGCGCAGCATCCCGGTTGAGCAAAGGATGGTCGAGCAGAGCGAGGCCAACGTACCCCAGATAAGTAATCCCAGGAGGTCGACAGGGGAGGGTGTGTGGGTGTCTGTCATCCGAGTCCACACAAGATAAGTAATCCCGGGAGGTCGACAGGGGAGGGTGTGGGTGTGTCTGTCATCCGAGTCCACCCGCGTAACCCAAATTCGAGGACAAATCCAACCCTTTTCCGGAGAATCCGTTCCGGGGGACGGGGAGGTGGTGGGTCCGTTGTCCCGTCCCCCGGGAGTCAAGTGTCTTCAGTGTACTGTTTCCGGTACATCAAGGGCTACAGGCGGCAGTGCTGATGCCTGTGGTGGCGCAGAATCCCGATGGGGTGACGCTTCGGGGCGCCCCCCACGAATCGGTTCCCCAGCCGCCTTCCAGACCGGCGTCATCATCCCCTGCCACCAGAAACCACAGGAGTGCTTCAACGGAATCGGTGTCTTCCCATGTGTAGGGGGAGGTGATGTCGCAGGAGGGGGAGGCACCCAAAAGCGTATAGGTGGCCAGGTTGCTTCCTCTCCCCCACAGGAGGTGATAGCGAGCGGAGACGCAATGAGAGGTGTCCCAGGTTATAGTCAGGTCATTGGGATCGCCGGCCCCGTCGGCTTTGGTCACCCGAAGGGGACTGGTGCCCGACTCGACGCCGCTGGGGACGGGGACGGCGGTCGTGCCGCACAGTGGAGGCTGCATCTCGTCCACGATAATGGATATATCATCGATGTACCAGCCCTCCGTACCCTCGCAACCGGACCAGCATTCATAGGTGTACATCACAAATTTGAACCGGAATTGGGTGACGCCGGCCAGAGCGGTGAGGTTGAGGCGGGTTTGTTCCCAGCTAAGGTCGCCGCCGTCTTTGTAAAAGGAATCCACCCGTGTCCAGGTTCCCCCGTTGTCCACGGAGATCCAGACTCGGGCTCGGCTGGATTGGGGGCAGGGGATGTCGGCGGCATGCCAGAAGGTTAATTCCTTGAGCGAGATCCCCGCCGGAATGATGATATTAGGGCTGACCAGGGATTCCTCGGGATCTGCGTAACAGACATTTTCGGTTTCTTCGGGGCTGTGAAAGCTGTGACTGGGGCTATGGTACCGTTCGGTGGACCAGGTCCAATCGCCGTGGCCGGCGGCCGAAGAGCAAGCGCTGACCTCACCGATAAATGTGCCGGTCCACCCCACTGGACTCTCCATATCCTCGATGATTAGATAATCCTTATCGGTTTCCCGTGAAAAGGAGCCCGTAACGGCGCTGAAATTACTTCCCGTGACCGTGTAGGCAAAGGTCAGGATCTGGCCGGCGTATCCCGCAGGATCACACAGCAGCGTGATGGTGAATTCCCGTTGAACCGTCTGGCCGGCTTCAATCGTCCCGAGCGTATAGGCGGACGGTGTGATGACGACTGCAGAAGCAGGGATATCGCTCTGGGGCGACACGCCGAGGGCGAAAACAGTGCCCGAAGCGGCTTCTCCTGCACAGCTCGAATTGGAGATGTTGACGGTCATGACCGCCGTCTCACCATTGTCCAGAAATAGATCATTATCTCCTTCAGGGTCTGCCAGCGTACTGCCCGCGAAATCGGGATTCGGGCCGGAGATGCTGCCGTAGATATATCCTATGGTGGCGGTTTCGGCGCCAATGCAACGGATATTCAACAGACCGGAGGCGTTGTCATTGTTCAAGGCGTTGCTCGGATCGGTGGTGGTGGTCAACTCCACCTCTCCGTCGTCGAGGGAGAACGCGGCACCGGCTGTGCCCGAGTTTAAGCCGGCTAAGGTGTCGGCCCATCCGCGCCGCTCGACAGCCGCTTTATAGGGCCAATCATCCCGGGATCCGCTGACGTCACGATGCCAAACGAGGAGTCCGTATTCGGGGAGAAACGGCTCATAGTAACCCGAGGGCGCACGGTTTTCCAGGACGAACCATTCCCCTGAATCATTGGGCGTAATAATCCGGTGCATCACATTGGAGCGTGACGATCCGCCCAGGGCGTCGATCTGGTACATACCCTCGTGGTGAGTGGAGGCCGTGTACAGATCCTGAATGTCGGCGTCGAAGATCCAGCCGAAGCTGCTGGTGCTGTTGTTGAGCTCGATATCGAATTTTAACGGGGTACCCATGTGGGAGGGTTGCATACCGGATTTGGCGCCGTTGTAGCTGCCGTTATCCATCAGGTCCCACTCGCCTGCCACATTGGCGTCGTAGTCGTAGTCGTAGAGATCGGGTCCGCCCAGGGTGTGGAACCCCTCATGGGCGTACACGCCGACACCATACCACTTGTCCAGCACCTCGTACGGGGTGACGCTGCGGTCCAGGCCGGGTTCGAACTCCGGATTAAGGGAATATCCGTGCGTGCTGGAGAAGGTAACGCCGTCATCCGTGTCGACGTTGGCGAAGAGGATCCATTGATGTGACCAGATATGGTGCTGTGGATCCCCTCCCCAGCAATCGTCGCCGTAATTTTCCTGCCCGGGGCGGGCGTGGATGACAAAGATCATCAATTCAGCGTCGGTGATGGTCCCGTCCCCGTTCGTGTCGTATTTAGAGTAGTCCACATCCGGGTCCGCCGCCGTGATCGCCCACTGCGGCAGGTTGTAGATCTTTGTATTGGCGGAATCGCTGTTGCAATACGATCCCTG
Source organism: Thermoanaerobaculia bacterium (assembly GCA_035593605.1). Classification (NCBI taxonomy): domain Bacteria; kingdom Pseudomonadati; phylum Acidobacteriota; class Thermoanaerobaculia; species Thermoanaerobaculia bacterium. The sequence goes on from DAOSWS010000032.1 coordinate 32,392, forward strand.
CTTCTTATCCGTTCCCCAGTAGGCCATCGTTTCAGGGTTGACGTACCATCCATCATTAACCACCGTGCCGCTGCCCAGACCGTTTTGCGCCACCTCCACCTGCCATTGGAACTGGCCGTAGCTCACTTCGTTGAAATAGTGGTTCAGACCGCCCGGCACCGAGGGGTCGCCGAACAGAATCTGCCAGCTGGCCGCCGAGTTCGGCTGGCCAGAGACGGGTTGGTAGTCCGGTTCGGTTGGCAGGGGTGTGCCGGGACCCGTGGTATGTTTCCAATCGCTGAACTCCACCAGAATGACCAGCACGGGCAGGGTCAGGGATGTGGGATTGACCGCATTCGTGCCCCGGCTGGCGGCGGATTCCCTGGAGGTGCCATAGCCCTGGGACAGGAACAGCGAACGGATGGAACCGTCATGAGGCATTTGGAACGGGATCCGCAGGCTGGAAGGATCAAGGTGCGGGCGGATATGGAGCGGCCAGTCCGCCGGTACCGCATCTACCCCAACGCGCAGAGGGGTGGGTTCAAGGGCCGCCTGTCCATTGGAGTTCGGGTCAGCGTACACCCACCAGCCGTCATCCCTCCGCAGGATCGTACGACCCGCTTCCGTTTCATAAAAAACGATCCGTTCATCTCCGATCATCCGGAGGCCGATCGTGGTTCCGTCAGGCTGCGTTAACGTATAAGGGAACGGATTGGCTTTGACCGCCCAGCCCGTTCCCGTTGAAAGTAACACCATCAAGGCGCACAACCAGATAACCGTGATCCATCCCTGTTTCGATGCCGACAGCAACGCGTTCCTGCTCGATTGCTCGATCATAAAAAGCTCTCCATTCCCCAAGCAGAGCAGAATGCGCAACGAATTCTAAAATATTTGAAAAATTCAAATTCATATGCCCTTGCGGCACTGGGGCGATTATAGCATTATTAAGCAAATCAATGTTTTCCTCTTTTTGTTCGGATTGTGTATTTCCATCGTCGATACCTGACTGTCAACTGAAATGTGGAAGATGGTTGAGGGAGTCAGAAATGCCCCCGGCATGCTTGATTCGATCCTGTGCTCCCGAGATGTATGCGCAGCATCTCGGTAGAGCAAAGGATGGTCGAGCACAGCGAGGCCAATGAACCCGGGGATCCTTCTTCTGAGCGCAAGTCCATCGCCGAATTACGACTTTTAGCTGGGATATTGGGATTAATTGAGGGAGTCAGAAGTGCACCTGCCAGGACAAGTTTCGCAACTATTTTCTCTCACGGGAAGACGAAGATATTCAGGATTTGGCAGTTATGGTATAGTATTTCTAAATCATTCTCAGGGGGATACAATGAGACATTTTTCTATTAAATCACCTAAACCGCCTATATATATACTTAACCCTTTTCTTCATCTTCTTGACCTCCTTTCTCTTTTCCTCCGTTTCTAACCCACTATACATTGATTCAAGTTCCCAGAAGGTACCAGGAACCAGGAACCAGATAGAGATCACTAACTCTGCGTACACTTTAAGTGATGACACTTATCTCTGCGCTTTAGGGGTTACTGGACGGGGAGTAGAAGTTATTCAAACTGATCCTGATGAACTGGTTCTGGTATCCCAAGCTATTCAAACGGGAACATCCATAATCCAATTCCCTGAAGATGGTTATTATCGATTAACGTCTTTTGTTGTCTCTGAAGATGGACAGAATTGGGCAGAAGCTTATTCATACTTTAGAGTTGATCAGGGGAATGTGCATACTATCCCAGAGCAGATTTACAAGAATGCAGTTGATGACATATTTATTGCAGACGTAAAATCAAAAGCAAAACTGCACGCGCACCGAGATCTTGAAGAGCTTAAAGCCAACGGTCTTCAAATTGCTATCGAGAATTGGCCACATGATGAAATTAACTTCCCCGTTGAAAACAATCTGGACCTCCCAATTGAGACCGAGGAAGAGATTTATTCAGAAGAATTTCTTAATACAGCCGTGAGCGATCCAAGATATGTAGACACGGTAATCGTCAATCCAACAAAGACATACCCCTGCTACACTGCCTCAATCTCACAAACTCCCAGTCTTCCCCTCTTCCAGAACAAACAGGCAACGATTAAGTTTCGTGCCTATAATACCTTTAAAAAACCATTTTTCGGATACACTTGTAGAACGATTAAAAATACCGTTTTCTACTTATACTCTAGAATTTGGGTGACAGATATCTGCACCAATTTCACCTATTTGAAGACAGTTCGATATCGTGTTGTAACTGACTCAACCGGAACTGCTAGGGTTACAATTGCTTACGCCCCGAACGGAGTCTATCCCAATATGGATCCCCCCATCATTCGATTATCAGGCATTACCTCGTTAGGTGATGTTAAAGTCGGAGAGTGTGATACCAGGACAGTTTCTTGTGATGGGCCAACTGGAGAGTGTGCAATTCCCGTATATACTTTAGGAAGCGAATCGCAGATTCTATTGGATGCGAATCTACGCTATGATTCTATAGATTTTGACCTTGGTTGTAACTACGATACTGGATTGTACCTCCACCAAATCGATGAATGGCTCACCCAGTCTGGAAAAGAAGAAGAATGGCAAGTGCATGGTTATTACGCCTTGGATGACGATCAGGTCGAAAATCCACAGAGTTTTATCATTTTTGATCATTTAAGAACTATCAGTTCCTTTTGGCAATCTAAGGCACTTCCTGTTGCCTATACACAGTTTTCCGCCTGTTACTGTAGCAAATACGCTGATTTTAATATCCCACACTTTACTATGGCGGTGTGGGCAAAAGACGACCAAGTCCCCAGTCCAATTTTAGCTTATGGAGATAAGGTCGGCTCTTATTGGACCTTCACCGAACCTCTTTCTCATGAGGCGGGGCACCTGTTCCAAGCGAACATGCAGGGAGGCTTTCTTTGGGCAGGGGAAGGTCATCAACTTTGTTTCGCAATTGACGACTCCACGACAGTTTTCACGGAAGGTTTTGCGCATTGGTTTGCTCTTTATATGGATCATTCTCTTAATCAGCCATTGTACCTTCAAGATAACTATTTTTGCTATCCATACGGTGACAAGAACACTGATGAAGTCTTTAATTGCAGTAGATGTAAATCATATTTGCAATGTTCACAGCTTGACGACAGCTATGATACCGCTTGGAAAGATGAGCTCGTCGTCGGTTCATTCCTATGGGATTTGTTTGATCAAGCTTTCTACAGTGAAGTGGGGAATTGCTTTATTGATGAAAGACAGGCATCAAATGCAGATCCAGACCCAAATACAACAGTTTATAGGGATCAGGTCAGCCTGTCAGTAGGAGCTTTGCGGAATTGGGACCCTTCAGGCTACCATTCGCTGAATGACTTTCTTAGGGATTGGTTGTCTCCGGGTATGCCTTTGGATGGAAAAAAGAGCCAACTGGATAGTCTTATGAAACTTAATTTTTTGACGCCTTTGCCTGGGCAATAAGTAATGAAGTACCTGTTTATTCTGGGAATGTCACTTTTTTTGGTCAGTTCAACGATCTTATGTGACACTTATGCACCCCTTGTGCCTATTGATACACTATCCGTTTCACCTCCCGCATATGATTTTCTCTTTTATGGAGGGTATCTTTACACTTCTAACAGAGAAGCAATCGGAATCTATGACACGCTTTCAGATGTACCCATATTGAAGAGCACTTTGGCTATGCCAAATCCCACAACTTTAATTCCGCGCCTCTATCGCTGGAAAAACCAATTGATTGTCCCTTACTATACTGATTGGAATAACAATGGTGTATATTTTTTCGATCTAACAAATCCAATCCAACCCACATTAATCTACCATTTTAATCATGAAATAATCTATGAAGAGACGCAGATTAGAGGGTTTGCAGTAAGCGGGTTTCCTAGCAACTACTCTATGGGACGCTGTGATGTCGGCAAAGATTATATTGTATGCCCTTGGGATCTTCTTGATGATAATCCATTATCGACAAACTATTATTATGTGACACCACTAGCTTTCCATTTTCCCGATTACAAAACAACTGTTATAAGGGTGTCTTTACCTGATGTTGAGTGTGGAGATGATAGTCCGCTTTCACAGCTCAACCTGATTTTTTTGCAGGATCGTTTTTTATGGGCATGGGGATCCGCTTATTGTGATGTGCAATATGCGACTATTGATGAAGCCTACCAGAACCAAGAAGAATATGCTTTTAGCTGCCGTTTTTGTGATTATATTTATTACGATTACCAATATGTAAGTAATACGTCACAAAACTATAAGCAATGGCTGATTACTCAATATTACAACGAACTTATACAAACGGATACTGAAGATTACATTTGGCCTGTGGGGAAACCGATCGAGTTCCCTCCAGGAATGTGTCAAAGGATTGATATTCAAGAACTATATGGCCATGAAAATTGGATCTATGGTACAGAATATGGTTGTGGAAATCACTTACTGAATTTTGATCCTACAATACCTTGGGATGTTGTTCCTATAGTTGGATTGAATGATCTTGCTACAACTCCGTATGCATTGAAAGTAATCAACAACATTCTTTATGTAGCAGGAGAGACTTCAATTTATCGCTTTGAGCCTGTCGGAAAAGACATTTCAAAGCCTAAAAGTACTATTCACGTTTCCTATGAAAACGATATCGTTCACTTTTGGGGGAGTGCTTCAGATGACGACGGAGTGAAGGGTGTTTATATCAGAATCGGTGATACTATGATGATTGCGGAGGAATTTGCAGAGGATGATAATGTATTTGATTCTTCCCGCCACCACACGAGACCATTTGAAGGCCCTTCCTCATGGAAGATTGATTTAGATACGTCAACATTAGAGCCTGGCGTTTACAACGTTAAAACCATTGCAGTGGATTGGGAAGGGAGTTTCTCTGTGATCGATGAGCGAGAAATCGAAATTGGAACCGGCCTTTTCGGAAGCAATCATGCACCCGTGAAACTTGAAAAGCGAATAGCAGATTGATGTTTCCACCCTGTTCGATAAAATAAGTATCTAGTCTTAGGGGTAAAGGACTATCGAACTCTACAAGAGTTCTGTTGTCAGTGACTTAATAGCATGATGACTATGGGAGGGGAACTCTGGAGGACGCATTTAGAACCCCAGTAAATATCACATATTGTTGAGGTTACGTGCTAAACAAAGAAAGGTGGTGCCCCCGGCTCACGTTTGACAGTTCATCGAGGGTGACACCCCGAAAGTGCAATAACGACGGTGACCTGCCCCCCAAAAACTGATCCAGATTCTGTGTTAGTGTTTTAAAGCCCATT